>JAWOHF010000077.1:0-7338 GCA_046496285.1 Candidatus Aminicenantota bacterium | reverse complement strand
CCCAGACGGGGGCCTCGAGGTCCGCTCGCCCATGCCGGGCAAGGTTATTAAGATCTGCGCCGCCGAAGGCGACGAGTGCCGCAAGAACCAGACCCTGGTCATCGTCGAGGCCATGAAGATGGAGAACGAGGTCCAGGCGGGCCTCGAGGGTGTCGTCAAGAAGATCCACGTCGCGGTCGGCGATCTGGTCGACGCCGAAAAGACCCTGATCGAGATCGAGCCGAAGGCCGCCTAGCCGGCCGGCGAGAGCTCTTCCCGAAGGAACGGGCTCAGGCCCCCAATTTGCGGGCGATGACCAACCGTTGGATCTCGCTCGTCCCTTCCCCGATCTCGAGCAGCCTCTGGTCCCGGTAGAACTTGGCGACGGGGTACTCCTCCATCAAGCCGTAGCCGCCGTAGATCTGAACGGCCTCGTGGGTGACCCGCTTCATGACCTCGCTCGCGTAGAGCTTGGCCATGGCCGCCTCCTTGCCGAAGGGCTTGCCGTTGTCCTTGAGCCAGCACGCCTTGTAAAGGAGGTTGCGGGCGGCCTCGATCTCAGTGGCCATGTCGGCCAGCTTGAAGGCCGTGATCTGGAAGCTGCTGATGGGCCGGCCGAACTGCTGGCGCTCCTGGGAGTATTTCAAAGCCGCCTCGAAGGCCCCCTGAGCGCCCCCGACGCCCATAGCGGCGATGGCCAGCCGTCCGTTGTCGAGGGTCTCCAGCATCTGATGGAAGCCCTCGCCGCGCTTGCCCAGGACGTCCTCGTCGGTCACTTCCACGTCCTCGAGGTAGATCTCCGACGTGTTGCTGGAGCGCCAGGTCATCTTCTTGTGCATGGGCTTGGCCGTGTAGCCGGGGCTATCCTGCCGGACGAGGAAGCAGGTGTACTCCTTTTTGCCGCCCTCCCGCTCGCCGGTGACGGCCTGGATGATCGAGCCCATGGTGATCTTGGTCGAGGCGTTGGTGATGAAGATCTTGGAGCCGTTGAGGATCCATTTCCCGTCCTTGTGGACCGCCTTGGTCTTGGTCCCTCCGGCGTCGGAGCCGGCGTCAGGCTCGGTCAGCCCGAACCCGTATAGTTTTCCCTTGAGAAGCTCGGGCAGGAGCTCTTTGCGCTGCTTCTCGTTGCCGTAATAGTAGATGGGAGCGGCCCCCAGGGAGGTGCCGGCGGCGACCGTGGCCGCCTGGCAGGCGTCCACCCGGGCCAGCTCCTCGACGACCAGGATGTACGACTGATAGTCCATGCCCATGCCGCCGTATTCCTCGGGGATGAGGACGCTGAAAAAGCCCAGGTCGAACATCTTCTGGGTGATCTCGTAACCGAACTCCTCCTTCTCGTCCAGTTCCTGCCGGATAGGCACGATCTCCTTTTCGGCGAAGTTACGCACCGCCTGTCTCAGCATCTCTTGTTCTTCGGTCAGGGCGAAATCCATGGTCGTCCTCCTCGGGTCGTTGACTTTCTCCCGGCATCTTAGCATGGATCGGGTGAAATTGTCTGGTTCTTCAAGTTTATCGGCCCGTGTGCCGGCGGCTACTTGAGCTGGAAGCGGACGGTGACCGTGAAGATGACGGGCCGGGGCCGGCCGTTGATGATCATCGGCTCGTAGACCCACTGCCGGACGGCGTTGATGGCCTCCGTGTCGAGCAGGGGGATGGAGCGCAGGACCTTGACGTCGATGACCCGTCCGTAGATGTCCGTCGTGGCCTCGATGATGACGACGCCTTCGACCCGGGCCTGACGGGCGATCTCCGGATAGATCGGGGCCACTTCCTTGATGAGCTTGGGCGGCCTGACTTCGCCGATGGCCCGGACCGGGGCCTCGACCTCGCCGACCACACCGCCCAGAACGCCGCCGACGACGCCGCCGAGGACGCCTCCGACCACACCGCCCTCGACGCCGCCTTCGACGCCGCCCTCGATGCCGATGTCGGACAGGGTCTCTTCGGCGATCTGCTCGGGGATATCGACCGGGGCCACGAGGCGCCCGGGATCGATCTGGGTCTGGGCCTGGACGCGCTTGATGCGGGCGCTGGGGGCCGTGCTTTTCCTCTTGGCCGGCGGCGGCGGGGGAGGAGGAGGCGGCGGCGGGGGCGCCAGGAACGCGCTGTAGACCTCGACCGTAGGAAGGTCGCCCGTCGAGAGGAGGGGGATGACGATAGCCGTGGTGATCAGCACCACATGGAGGATGATCGCGAAAGGGAGGGCGAAAGCTTTCCGCGCGGTGCCCCGCTCGCTCCGGAAGAATGAGTCCTTGAAGAGAACAGGGACGGCAGGTGCTGAGACTTTCTTCTTGACGTCAGCCATGATGCTTACCTCATGCTCGCCATATTATAGAATAGCACAAGAAATAGTATAAATTAAAAAACACCTTTTGACAAGGGAAATTTATCTATTTCTCGCATTTTTCGGCTTGAATAGCTGCTGCCAGAAAAGCACGACGGGACACGACAGGGCGATCGTCGAATAGACGCCCTCGACCGTTCCCACGAGCATGACGAAGGCAAAGTCGTTGATGACCTCGCCGCCGAAGAGATAGAGCGCCCCGACGGTCAGGAACAGGGTGCCGGAGGTGATGATCGTCCGGCCCAGGGTCTGGTTGAGGCTGAGGTTCATGACCTGCTCGAGGGGTTCCCGGCGCCGTATCTTGATGTTCTCCCGGACGCGGTCGAAGATGACGATGGTGTCGTTGATGGAGAAACCGACGATGGTCAGGATGCCGGCGATGATGGGCAGGTTGATCTCCCGGCTGGTGAAGGAGTAGATGCTCATCGTGATCAGGACGTCCTGGGCCAGGGTGAAGACGGCGGCGACGCCATACTCGAGCTTGAAGCGGACGGCGATGTAGATAAGCATCCCGAGCAGGGCCCAGACGGTCGCCTGGACGGCCTTCCGGCGAAGGTCCCGTCCGGCCTGCGGGCCGACGGTCTCTCGGCTGCGGACGGCTAAGCTCCCGAGATAGGTCTGGGCTTCGAGGGACTCCACGAGTTCCGGCTTGAGCCCCAGGTCGGCGAGGTCTGCGAAACGGGCGATGATGCCGTTCATCGTCCGGTAGGAGATGATCCTCTGGGCCGCCTCGGGGCCGCTCCCGGGAAATGAGGACTCGAGGAGCGCGGTGAGAGATCGCTCGTTGATCGTGTTGAGGTCGCGGAGCCCGCGTTCGATTTCCGCCGCGCCCTGGTCTCCCCGGAGGGCCTCGATGATCTTGTCGGCCAGGGCCTGATGGGCTTCGATCAGTTCGTCATCGGAATCCCCGGGCTCGGTCACTTGCATGGCCCGGATCTGGAATTCCCGGCCCTTCTCGCCGGTTTCCTGGATCGTGCTCTTGCCAAGCCCGATGTCGCTGAGCAGCTGGCGGATGTCGCCGACGGCGACCGGGTCCTTGAACATGACGCGGAGCAGGGTCCCCTCGCCGAAATCGACGCCGAGCTTGAGGCCGCCGAAGAAAGCGATGTTGACGATCCCTGCCAGGATGATCGCGCCGGTGAGGGCCAGGGCGATATACTTGTATTTCAGGAACGGAATGTTGGGGGTTTTGAAGAGTTGCATGTTAGATACTCAGCGTCTTGGCGGTTTTCTTGACCGTCAGATCAAACAGGAGGTGGGAAACGAAGACGGCCGTGAACATGTTGGCCACGAGGCTGATGATCAGCGTCACGGCGAAGCCCCGGATCGGCCCCGTGCCGAACTGGAAAAGGAAGATGGCCGAGATGATGGTCGTCAGGTTGGAGTCGAAAATGGCGGTGAAGGCCCGGGAGAAGCCCAGGGAGATGGAGCTCAAGATCCCTTTGCCGAGGGCGTGCTCCTCCTTGATCCGTTCGAAGATCAGGACGTTGGCGTCCACGGACATGCCGATGGCCAGGATGATGCCGGCGATGCCGGGCAAGGTCAGGGCGGCCTTGAAGTAGGCCAGGGCACCGAACAGGATGACGATGTTCAGGACCAGGGCCGTAACGGCGTTGAGGCCCGACAGCTTGTAAAAGTAGAGCATGAAGGCCATGACGGCCAGCACGGCCACGATGCCGGCGACGAGGCCCTGTCGGACCGAATCGGCGCCGAGGGCGGCCCCGATGGTCCTCTCTTCGAGGTACTTGATCCCGGCCGGCAGGGCCCCGGCCTTGAGGATGACGACCAGGTCGTCAGCCTCTTCGTTGGTGAACCGGCCGCGGATGACCCCTCCCGAAGTCCGCAGGATGCGGTCCTCGACAACGGGCGCCGACTGGATCTTGCCGTCGAGGATGATGGCGATCTGCTTGCCGATGTTCTCCCCGGTGACCTGCTCGAAACGGGCGCCGCCCTCCGCGTTGAGGGAGAACGAGACGGCCGCATTGTTCCACTCGTCGGTCGTGCGTCGGACGGTGCGCAGATCCTTGCCCGTGACGACACTGACCCGGCTGACGAGATAGAAGCCGGATTGGCCCCTCTTGGGGTCTCCCTTGAGGACTTCCGCGTCCTCCGGGATCTGGCCTCCGAAAGGCTGCAGGAGAGTGTCCTCGTCGGCGGCCGGGCCGGCCTTGACCAGCTTCCACTCGAGCACGGCCGTGACCTTGATGAGCTCCTTGACGCGTTCCGGGTCGTCGACGCCCGGGAGCTCGACGATGATCTTGTCGGCCCCCTGTCTCTGGATCAGGGGCTCGGCGACACCGAACTGGTCGATCCGGTTGGCAATGGTCTCCTTGGCCTGCTCGACGGCCTGGTCCCTCAGGACCTGGGCGACGAGCGGCTTGAGCGTCAGGACGGCCCGGTCCCCGCTGAACGAGTAATCCCAGTCACGGGCATATTCGTCGAACAGGTCGCGGGTCTTGCCCTCCTGGTCGGCCAGAAGGCCGCTGACCGTGTATCTTCCCGGGACTTCCTTGGACGCCCTCTCGAAGGTGATGCTGTTCTTCTTGAAGAGCTCCTCCAACCGGGCGATCTCCTGGTCCGTCTCGATGTTGATGGAGTCGTCCGTGACGACTTGAAGCTGGAGATGGATGCCGCCCTTGAGGTCGAGGCCCCGGCGGATCTTCGTCCCCGGGGGATAGGCCAGGACCACCGCACCGATGATCACGACCAGCGTGAAAAGGACCTTCCATTGCAGATTCTTTCTCATGTGGCTTCTACTCTCGCGCGTTCTATTGCCGGATAGGGGAGAGGCGTTGGGGCCCCGTCCCTCCTGGGGTCATCGGATCTCTGGCTTTTCACCGCCGCCCAAGATGACCCCGACGGCGCTCTTGGTGATGTCGATCTTGACGTTGGAGGCGATCTTGACTTCGATGCGGTCCTTCTGGACGCCCATGACCGTCCCGAAGATGCCGGCGCTGGTGATGATCTGGTCGCCGGGCTTCAGGTTCTCGACCATCTCCAGGTGCTTTTTCTGCTTCTTCCGCTGGGGCATGATGATGAGCAGGTAGAAGATGACGAAAACGAGAACGAAGGGAAGGAGGGCCCCGAGCATGTTGGGCCGCGCGAGCTGCCCCGGGTCGGCCTGGGGAGGCAGGGCTGACATCATTCCAAACATCATGTCGTTTCTTCCTTTGCAGAGGCGTTCGAGATCAAACTCTTCTTCAAAGAACTGAAGGAGTTGGATGCAATAGTCTGACGGATTTTGCGGAAGATGTCAAGATAGAAATGGAGGTTGTGGATGGTGTTCAGGACCGAGGAGCTGATCTCGCCGCGCTCGAAGAGGTGCCTCAGGTAGGCCCGGGAGAAATTCCGGCAGGTGTAGCACGAACAGGCTTCGTCCAAGGGCCGTTCGTCCCGGGCGTATTTGAGGTTCTTGATGGCCACCCGGCCGCGGCTGGTGAAGAGCGTTCCGTTGCGGGCGTTGCGGGTCGGCAGGACGCAGTCGAAGAGATCCACGCCCCGGGAGACGGCCTCGAGGACGTCCTCGACGTAGCCCATGCCCATGAGGTATCGCGGGCGGTCCTTGGGGAGCAGGCCGTCGCCGAGCTCGAGGACCTCGAAGAGGCTGGTCCGCGGCTCGCCGATCCCCAGCCCGCCGTAGGCGTACCCGGAGAAATCCATCTCCAGCAGGTCCTCGATCGAGCGCCTCCGGAGGTCCGGGAGGATGCCTCCCTGGCTTATCCCCCAGAGATGCTGCCCGGTCCCGTGACCGTCGAACCTCGCTTTGGAGCGGCGGGCCCAGGCGCTCGTCCGCCGGACGGACTCCCTGACGGTCTCCTCCGAAGAAGGAAAGGGAGGGAAATGGTCCAGGCACATCAGGATGTCCGTTCCCAACCGGACCTGGAGGTCGACGACGTCCTCGGGGCTGAGGAAGATCCGGGTGCCGTCGAGGTGGGACGCGAAGCGGACGCCCTCCTCCTGGACCCGGACGAGCGGCGAGAGGCTGTAGATCTGGAAGCCGCCGCTGTCGGTCAGGATCGGCTTGGGCCAGGAGATGAAGGAGTGCAGCCCGCCCATGGCCTCGACGGTCTCGACCCCCGGCCGGAGGAAAAGGTGGTAGGAGTTGACGAGGATGATCCCGGCGCCGAGGGCTGCGACCTGGTCGTGGGTCAGGCCCTTGACCGTCCCCTGGCTGGCCACGGGCATGAAGGCCGGGGTCTCCACCGGGCCGTGGGGGGTCTCGAGGACGCCGGTCCTGGCCCCGGAGGCGGGGTCTTGGGCGGTCGTCCGGAATCGCGAGGTCATGGGGCGAAACGGAAATAGATGACGTCCCCGTCCTGGACGATGTAGTCTTTGCCTTCGAGGCGGATGGCCCCGGCCTCTTTGGCGCGCGGGAGGGAGCCCCATTTAAAGAGGTCGCCGGAGGCCACGACCTCGGCCCGGATGAAGCCCTTTTCGATGTCGGTGTGGATGGCTCCCGCGGCCCGGACCGCCGGCGTGTCCTTCTTCGCCGTCCAGGCCCGGACCTCGTCCTTGCCGACGGTGAAGAAGGTGATCCGGTCGAAAGCCGCGAAGGCCTGCCGGAGGAAGCGGGCCGTGACCAGCTCGGGGATGCCGTAATCGGCCATGAACAGGGCTTTCTCCTCGCCGTTCTCGAGCTCGGACAGCTCCATCTCGATCTTGCCGCAGAAGGCCATGAGCCTCGGGCCGGCGGGCTCGAGCGAAAAGCGCTCTCCCGGGCGGAGGAGGAAGGCGGCGTCCTTTTCGTCCAGGTTGACGAGGTGGACGAGCGGCTTGAGGCTGAGGAAGGCGAAGCTCCGGATGAGCTTCTCCTCGGCCGCGTGGAGCTCGATGTCGCGCAGGCCCCGGCCGGATTCGAGCAGGGGGCGCAGCCGGAGAAGGAGGTCCCTTTCCTTCTCGCCCTCGGGGTCCTTCATTTTCTTGAGGTCCTTTTCCAGCCGTTCGAGCCTCCCCGCGGTCAGGACGAGATCGGCCAGGACGAGCTCTTCCTCCATGAAGCGGAGGTCCTCGCC
>JAWOHF010000154.1:0-10025 GCA_046496285.1 Candidatus Aminicenantota bacterium | reverse complement strand
CGGCCACCGTCCTTCCATGTCTGAGTGCCCCCCAGTGGGCGCAGGCGTCGATCCCGAGCGCCAGGCCGCTCACGATAACGCAATCCCGCGAGGCCAGGTCGCCGGCCAGTCTTTCGGCCACGGCCCGCCCGTAGGGGCTGGGCCTCCTCGACCCGACGACGGCCACGGCGGGGTTTCGAAGAGCATCCATCCTTCCTCTGCAATAGAGGGCGAACGGAGGATCGAAGATCTCTCTCAGATGTCCCGGGTACCCGGGATCCTCAATGGTCAAAAGAGTATACCCCTTTTTTCGGATAATTTCCAATTCCCGGGCCGCGCGGTCGAGGGGCCTCCGGCCGGCGATGTCCCGGACCAGGTCCTTGCCCAGCCGGAGCCCGTCGAGGTCGGCGGCACCCGCCCGGAAGACCTCCCCGGCCGAGCCGAACCGCTCCAGGACCCTCCTGGCCGCCGGCGACTGCCCGTGAAAGAGCAGATGGAAAGCCAGCCAGTGGAGGGCCAAGTCGTCCATGCCGCCGTCTCCTCTTCAATAAAGACGCTCGGAACGCTCGATCCTTCTCACCGCGCCCCTCAAAGCGAGCTCCCCGTTCTCCGGCTGCGGAGGGGCCTCGGGGTGTCGTCTCCGTCCGCGCGGTGATTCTTTTCGCCTCCCAGCGGGCCGGATTCGGCGGCTCGCGAAACTCGCGGGATCCAGACTAGCCCTCAGGATAGCAGGCTCAGACATCGCGAGCCGCCCTCTTCGAGGGTGCCCTTATCCGTCCCGCTGTCCGGCTGAATCACCGCTTTATGCTCCCGTCGACGACACCCCTGCGGCCCTTCTTTCGCAGCCGCTGATGCCGAAGAGCTCTTTGGAGCGGCGAGCACGGACGGGGGTGCGCCGCGAGGGGAAATAGCGGGGACACGTACCGGAGGTACATGTCCCCATTCGCCGACCGGAAACGGAGAAGCTACGGAGAAGTTGCAAGTGGAGGCCGCGGGAGAAGGGGCCGCAGGGGTGTCGTCGACGGAAGCATAAAGCGGTGATTCAGCCGGACAGCGGGACGGATAAGGGTACCCTCGAAGAGGGCGGCTCGCGATGTCTGAGCCTGCTATCCTGAGGGCTGGTCTGGATCCCGCGAGTTTCGCGAGCCGCCGAATCCGGCCCGCTCGCAGGCGCCCGGAATCACCGCAGCGACCGAGGGCGACCGCTGAAGCCGGGGCCGAGGGGATCGCCGGAGAGAGCCTAAAGCGGTGATTCAGACGAAGAGGGGGCCGGACGAGGGCATCCTCGAAGAGGACGGCTCGCGATGTCTGAGCCTGCTATCCTGAGGGCTGGTCTGGATCCCGCGAGTTTCGCGAGCCGCCGAGACCGGCCCGCTCGCAGGCGCCCGGAATCACCGCAGCGACCGAGGACGACCGCTGAAGCCGGGGCCGAGGGGATCGTCCGAAGGAGCCTAAAGCGGTGATTCAGACGAAGAGGGGGCCGGTTGAGGGCATCCTCGCAGAGGACGGCTCGCGATGTTTGAGCCTGCTATCCTGAGGGCTAGTCTGGATCCCGCGAGTTTCGCGAGCCGCCGAGGCCGGTCCCCTCGCAGGCGCCCGGAATCACCGCAGCGACCGAGGACGATCCCCGAGGCCCCTCCGCGAGAGGACCGGCCCGAGCCGAGGCGGCTATGGATGCGCGGCGCGAAGCCGGACAAAACGACGTTCTTATGAATAGATCAGGCTAACGGGGAGCGCGGAAGATCTTGACCTTCTTCAGGAACCCTTCCCCCTGGCTCTCGCTGGTGATGCCGGGGATCTGATTGGCGACGATGTGGATGATCCGGCGCTCGTAGGGGTTCATGAGGTCGAGGATCTCCTCGCGGCCCGTGGCGGAAACCTGCTGAGCCGCCTTCTGGGCGTATTCGCGGAGCCTTTTTTCCTTGCGCCGGCGATAGAATTCGCAGTCCACCTGGACTTTGACCGGGGAGATCTTGTTGAGGACGTGCTGGATGGCCAGGAGGAGGGCCCCGTCGTTGCGCAGCAGGATGGTCTTGTCGGGGCCTTCGAAAACGAGAAAGATCATGTCCGGCCGCTTCTTGATCTGGTAGCTCAGCTCCAGGGGGAAATGGACCATGAGCTTGCTCAGGAAGCGCTCGACGGCGTCCTCTTCGCCGGCATCCTTGGGCCAGGCCCGGATGACGATCTCCCGGGTCTTGAGGCCGAAGAGCCGGGTTTTCTCGGTGACGATCTCGTAGTTGAACTTTTCGCGGGGGATCTTCAGCCTGTGCTCGGCCAGGCTGACGGCATCCTCCAGGTTGCGGCCCTTGTACTCCTGGGGCCCGCCGGCCGTGGCGGCCGTTCCGTTCTCGTCGAGGGGCTTATTTTCGTTTTCCATCTGATTCTCTTTTCTGCCGGGCCATCATGCGGTTCATGATGGACTGCTGGGCGATCTGCAGGACGTTGGTCGTCAGCCAGTAGAGGACCAGTCCGCTCGGGAAGCTTATGAAAAAGATGGTCATGATGAACGGCATGATCATCATCATTTTCGCCTGGGCGGGGTCGGCCGAGGTCGGGGTCATCTTCTGGGAGATGAACTGGGTGATGCCCATCAGGATGGGGGTCACAAAATAGGGGTCCTTGACCGACAGGTCCTGGATCCAGAAGATGAACGGGCTGTGACGGAACTCCACCGAGACGGCGAGCATCCGGAAGACCCCCCAGAACACGGGAAGCTGGATGAGAAGGGGCAGGCAGCCGCCGGCCGGGTTGACCTTGTTCTCCTTGTAGAGCTTCATCATCTCTTCGTTCATCTGGCGCCGCTGGGCGATGTCGGACTTGGACTTCTTGTACTTGGCCCGGATGGCCTTCATCTTGGGCTGGAGCTCGGCCATTCTGGCCATGGACTTTGTCGAGCTGTAGGTCAGAGGGAAGAAAATGAGCTTGACGACGATGGTCAGGATGATGATGGCCAGGCCCCAGTTGGGAACGAGAGAGTGAAAATAGCGGACAGCGGCCAGGAGGATCTCCGAAACGCTCCCGAAAAAGCCGAAGTTGATGACCCTCTTGGCCTCGTGGCCGAAGGCCTTGAGGGCCTCTGTTTCCTTGGGCCCGATATAGGCCAGGCGCGGCTGGGTCACCGAAAGGGAGAAGACGGGCTGCTGGCCGGCCATCTCCTTGAGGAACATCGCCTGCCCTTTTTGAGGCGGCAGGACGAACAGGGCGACGAAGTAGTTGTCATCGTAGGCCGCCCAATCCACGAAGTTCCAGGCGCTCGTCTCGGGCTTGTACTTCCTCTCGTCCATCCGGGCGACCTTGCCGCCCGTGTAGACGGCCGCGCCCGAGGCGGCGCTGAAACGGTCCTTGAGCTCGGCGGGGGAGGGGTTGCCGATGCCCGGTCCCCAGAGGACGGAGGCCGGGAGGCTCTGTCCGTTCCTCCAGACCTTCACGGACGTTTCCACCGCATACGTGCCGCCGGTGAAACGGAAGGTCTTGTCGACCCGGACCGAGGCCCCGTCGGAATAGACGAACCGGAGCTCCTGGCTGTCCCCGTCCCCCAGGCTGAGCTGGGCCGGCGAGGCTTCGAAAACCTCGGTGTTCAGCCGGTCGGCCAGGCCTGGGTCCTCGAGGTCGACCATGAAGGGGAACAGGTCGAGCTCCGCCGAAAGGGCCGGGACGAGCTCCAGGTCGTCGCCATCGGCGCCCCGATGGGTTTTGAGCGTCCAGCTCTTGAGAACTCCGCCCTTGTTCGTCCAAACGGCCCGGTAAAGGGACGTTTCGACGACCACGTCCCGCACGGCCGTTCCACCGACAGGGGTCAGCTCCGGGGCGGGTTCGGGCTGGGCCGACGCCGGTCCGGCTTCGGCCCCGGGCGCTCGGACCCGCTCCCTTCGGACGGCGCCGCCGCTTTCGGTCGAGGGCAATCCGGTGACCGCCGTGGCTTCAGGCGCCGGCTTCGGCTTGTTGAAAAAGTAGTTCCATCCCAAAAGGACGAGGAAAGACAGGACAATGGCCAGGATGAGCCTTTTTTCCATATCGCCTCTCTCTCAGGGCACGGGGTCGATCCCGCCCGCATGAAAAGGATGACAGCGAAAAAGCCGCCTGACCCCCAGGGACGTCCCTCTGAACAGGCCGTGTCTCTCGATGGCCTCGCGGGCGTAGGCCGAGCATGTCGGGTGGAAGCGGCACCGGGTGCCGAGCAGCGGGGAGACCACGGCCTGGTAGATCCCGATCAGGAAAAGCGCGGCGGCTTTCACGGTCATATCCGTTTTCGAAAAATCGATGTCAATCCCGAAAAAAAACCTTCCCGGAACTCGGGCCAATCCAAGCCGGCGACGTCCGGCCGGGCCACGACGATGAGATCCACGGGCTCTGCCAGCAGCGTCTTGTTCCGCCGGAAGAGCTCCCGGAACCGCCTTTTGACCCTGTTCCGGACGACAGCCGGGCCGATCTTCCGGCTTACGACAACGGCCAGCCGCGAGAAGCCCAGGCCGTTACGGCGGTGGACCAACGTGAAATAACGGCCCCGGACGCGGCTGCCGTTCCGATAAAGGCTCGCGAAGTCTTTTTTCTTCCGTATTCTCTCGACGGGAGCCAGGCGCTCATTCATCCGACAGAAATGCGCTTTCGGCCCTTGCGCCTTCTGCTTTTAATGACTTCCTGGCCGCCCTTGGTCTTCATGCGGACTCGGAAACCGTGCGTTTTCTTGCGTCTTCTGTTGTTCGGCTGAAAGGTTCTCTTCATGCTGGTTCTGTACCTTTGAAGGGGGTATGTTACCCGAAGCCCCCCCGCCTGTCAAGGCCGCGCCCGGGCCAAAAAAAGTCCGGCCCCCTCACGCGCCGGGCGCGAGGGGACCGGACAAGGCTTCGGTTTTCGGTCTAGAATCGGTAATTCAGGCCGATGGCAAAGGCCGTGGTCGTCTTCGAGTAGGTTTCGTCGTATTCGAGCCCCATCGTCGTCAGGGTCTTGGTGAAGTCCTTATAGGAGTTCAGGAGAGCGCCGAGGTCGAAGCTGAGGCGCTCCGTCGCCCGGATGCGGGCCCCGAACCCGATCGTATCGGCCGACAGCTCGTTGCTGAAATCGCTCTGGTAGGCCTCGCTGAGCCCGAACTGGGTGCGGAGATATCCGGCGCTCAGGGTAAACGCCCCACTGAGGTCATACTCCATGCCCAGGCTGAGCTCGTAGGTGTTCTTGTCGACCAGCTCCTCGTCGCCTTCCCAGTTGGCGCTCTTGTCGAAAAAGTAATTGAAGGAGGCCATGGCCCGCCATTTGGGCGTGAACGCGTACTGCGCCCCCAGCCCGAGGATGGCGGGGATGTCGTTGCGGAATCTCACGCCGTCCGGGAACAATCCGGTATCGTCCTGGGTCGTGTCGTTAAGGAGCTCGAGCGACGTGTTGAACTCGTACTTGATGCTGAAGTTGAAGCGCTCCGAGGGGGTCAGGTTCAGGCTCAGGATGGGCGTAAAGGCCGAGCCCGTCTGCTTGGCGTCCACGGCCATGTCGCTGGTCTGGGCCGCATAATCCGGCTGTTTGATCGCCGTGAAGAAATCCGGAGCGGAGATCAGCTCGCCGGTGGGATTGCCCGCGAATACCGGGTTGATCCGGATGTCCCGGATATATCCCGAGTAGGTGTTCGTGGCCTGGATGTACCGCACGCCGGCGGCCACGGCCACGGCATCACTGAGGGCATAAGAAACATTGCCCTGGAAGCCAAGGAAGATCGAGCTCCCTTCGAAGGCGATATCGGCGTCGTAGGCGGTCGTCACGATGCCGAACATCGAGACCAGCGCGGGCAGCTGGGAGATCGAGGTCTCGAAAGACGGCAGCCCGCGGGGATAATCGGCAGTCCCGCCCCCGGCATTCGGCCCGAAGCCGAACGAAAATGCCAGGCGGCCCTTCTTATAGACGGCATAGACGTTCGGGAAGACAGGGACTTTGGTATCCCCGAGGTACGTGGGGTCGTTGAGCAAGGGGTAGGCGTTGAAGACCTTCTTCTCCTGGAAGATCGTCTGGTTGTGAACGGCCAGATGAAAACCGTCCGAGAGCTTGACCAGTCCCGCCGGATTGAAATAGACGCCGTCGATGTCCATCGCCGGGTTGCGGGACAAGAGCCGGATATACGCGGCGCTTTGGTTCGTATTCGTCAGCACGCCGGCGGAAAGCGCCGAGACGCCAAGGGCGAAAAGAACCGACAGAATCATCCATCTCTTCATGTTTCTCTCTCCTTGATACGGTGTTATCATGCCCTGTCCTCAGAATAATGCAATAATTATGCACATTTTCAAGCTGGATACAAGCTTTTTTTCTCGCCCCCCCGGGGGGGAGGGCAGGCAGGCCGGATTGACTCTTTTTCCCTGTTCCGGTATAATGAGCGGGCATGAATTCCCTAAAGATCGGGGATAAGGTCATTTATCCCAATCAAGGCCTCGGCGTCATCGAAGCCGTCCGGGAGGAATCCTACAACGGGGAGCTCTTCACCGTCTTCCACCTGCGGATCATCGCCAACGATACCCTGGTCACGGTCTCGAGCTCGACGGCCACGGAGATCGGCATCCGCCGGCCCGTATCCGAGGGCTCCATCAAGAAAGTGTTCCAGTTCATGAGGAACGGGGCGGTGGACGTCACGACGGACTGGAAAGGGCGCTACAAAGAGCACCTGAACCTGATGAAATCCGGGACCCTCATCGACATGGCCCTGGTCCTCAAGAGCCTCTATTATCTCAGCCTGTCCAAGCCCCTGTCGTTCCGCGAGAAGAAGATGATGGAGAAGGCCCGGGAGCTCATCGTTTCCGAGATCTCGGAGGCCTCCGACGAGCCCTGTTCGCGGATCGAACAGAAGGTCGAGGGGACGCTGTCCCGCTGCTTCAAGGCCGTCAAGTCGCGCGTCGCTGCCTGAAACGGATCCCATGCTCCTCTCTGGAGTCTTGCTCTTCTTCGTGTGCCTCCTCCTCAGCGCCTTCTTTTCTTCGTCCGAGACGGCCTTCATCGCCGTCAACCCCTATTCCCTGGAATATCAGGAGAAGAAAGGGTCCAAGCGGGCCGCGCTCATCCGGAAAGCCCTCGGCCGGGCGAACGATCTCCTGGCAACCATCCTCGTCGGCAACACCCTGGTCAATGCGGCGGCGGCCTCCATCGCCACGTCGATCTTCACCGGGCTGGTCGCGGACAAGAACCAGGCCGTCCTCTACGCCACCGTGGCCACGACCTTGCTCCTCCTCGTCTTCGGGGAGATCAACCCCAAGACCTTCGCCGCCCACAACCCGCTCCGGACCGTCCTCTTCGCGGCCTACCCGATCCGGGGCCTCATGGTCCTCTTTTCGCCGCTCGTCCGGCTGTTCCTTCTCCTGACAGGGGTTATCATGCCCTCTTCCAAGGCCCGGCGGGAAGACCCCCACCGCTCCCTCGGCGAAGAAGAGATCAAGATCGCCCTCCACGCCGGGGCCCGGGGCCTATCCGCCCTGCGCCGGAAGATGATCTCCGGGGCCCTCGACATCGGTTCCCGCCCCGTCAAGGAGATCATGGTCCCCAGGCCGGAGATCAAGGCCTTTGACGTCGGCACCTCGGCCGGCGAGATCCTGCAGGCCGTCCGGTCCACGGGCTTCTCGCGATACCCGGTCTACCGCGGCCGGCTCGACAACATCGAGGGCATCCTTCACGCCAAGGACCTGATAGGCTATGTTCTAGATAATAAAGAGATTACAATATCTTCGGCGCTGCGCACGCCGCTCTTCGTCCCCGAGCGGGCCTCGCTCGAGAAGGTCCTGCTCCAGATGCAGGAGAAGGCCGTCCACATGGCCCTCGTCGTGGATGAATTCGGTAATGTCGACGGTCTCGTGACCCTCGAGGACATCATCGAGGAGCTGGTCGGCGACATCAGGGACGAGCACGACGGACAGATCGTGGACTTGATCAGCCGCCTCGGCAGCCGAAGCTATCTCGTGATGGGTTCGGCGCCCGTCAAGGAAGTCAACGCCCGTCTCCCGCTGCGTATCCCGGTCAAAAACGACTACACGACCTTGGCCGGCTTCTTCCTCTACGAATTCGGGCGCCTCCCCAGGGAGAAGGACGCTCTGGATCACCGTGGACACCGGCTGACCGTGGTCAAGATGTCCAAGCGCCACATCAGCCTCATCCAGGTCGATCCGGCAGACGAAGCGGGGGCCCCCAGCCCATGAAGACCGTGGCCGTCAACAAGACCGTCTCCCACGACTACCTTATCCTGGAGACCTTCGAGGCCGGCTTGGCCCTCGTCGGCAGCGAGGTCAAGTCCGTCCGGGGCGGCCGGGTCAGCCTGAAGGAGAGCTTCGCCGAAGTCCGGGACGGCGAGGTCTTTCTCGTCAAGTGCCACATCAGCCCCTACGAGGCCGCGAACATCTTCAACCACGACCCTCTCCGGGAGCGAAAGCTCCTTCTCCATCGCCGGGAGATCAGGCGCCTGACGGGAAAAACCCAGGAACGGGGGTTGACCCTGGTCCCGACCAAGGTCCTGATCAACGATCGGGGGAAGATCAAGCTCGAGCTGGCCCTGGTCCGCGGCAAGAGGCAATACGAAAAGCGCGAGGCCATCAAGAAACGGGACACGGACCGCGAGATCCGGGCCGAGATCAAAAAGCGGCTGCGCTGAAAGACCAGGCCAGCCGGAGGGCTTCCGTCATGCTCCGGGGGTCGGCCAGGCCGCGCCCCGCGATGTCGAAGGCCGTTCCGTGGTCAGGGGAGGTCCTCACGAAGGGCAAACCGAGGGTCACGTTGACCCCGGATTCGAAGGCTTCGAGCTTGAACCCGATGAGACCCTGGTCGTGATAGAGGGCCGCCACGACGGTCCTCTCGCGGCCGCGGGCGCGCAGGAACACGGTGTCGGGAGGATAGGGCCCGCTCACCGGGATGCCCTCCTTCGAGGCGGCGTCCACAGCCGGCTGGATCTCCTCTTTCTCTTCCCTGCCGAGCGCCCCATCCTCGCCGGCATGCGGGTTCAGACCGGCGACGAGGATCTCGAAGGGGCCGCCGGGCGCTTTTTGGAGACCCCGGTGAAGGGCCCGGAAGAATTCAACCAGGGCGGTCTTGCGGACCTTCCCGACAGCCTCGCTCAAGGGGACATGATGGCTGAGCAGAGCGACGCGGAGGTGTTCGGACCAGAAGGACATCAGGGCACCCGGATGCCGGTGTTCCAGATAATCCGTGTGCCCGCGCCAGGGAATGCCGGCCAGCCTCCAGGCCGCCTTGGAGATCGGTGCGGTCACGACGGCATCCAAGAGGCCGGCCCGGGCCGCGCTCACGGCCGATTCGAAGAGCAGGAACGACGCGGCTCCGTTCGGTCCCGACGCCGTGCCCAGGACTCCCGTTCCCGGCGGAGAGGGGATGGGCTCCAGGAAAAGGCCGGCGGCCCGGCGCCCGCGGGGCTTCCACGGATCGGGCTCGAGCCTTACCCCGGCCCGCTCTCCGGCCGGGCCGATGACCGCCGGGTCGCCGAAAAGGACATAGGCGGCCGCGGGCAGAATGGCGGTTCCGGCCAGGGCTTTGAGAGCGACCTCGGGGCCGATCCCCCCGGGATCCCCGAGGGTCACCCCGATCCTGGGAACCGTCATTTCTTTCGGGGCCCGGTGTCCTCAGCGTCCGGAACGTCCTCCACCTTGTAGATGCAGCGGATGCTGTTCTTGTAGATGAGCAGGTTCGGGGCGTGGTCGCGGTTGAGCTTGATGCAGTTGCGGTCGTACCACTCGACGTAGCCCTCGACGGCCGTTCCGTCCGTGTAGACGACGGCCATCGGGGTCTTCTTGTTCATCTGTTTGAGGTAATAGTAGGACTCGGCGAACGTGTCGGTGGGCGGATGCATTCTCCTGCGGACCCCCTCTTTTTCCCGGTCCTTTTCGTGGCTCATTTTTTCCTTGATCTCGGTGAGGTTAGGCCGGATGAGCTTTCTGTTCATAGAAAATTCTCCACGCGTTCGTTTTGGCCGGAGAGATGATCCCTTGCCCGCATCATAGCAGGGAACCCCGGAAAATGCAAGTTAACGCATTGAGATCCGAAGATCGATCTCAAGCCCGCCACCAGTAGGAGAATTTGACGAAGAC
>JAWOHF010000118.1:0-3489 GCA_046496285.1 Candidatus Aminicenantota bacterium | reverse complement strand
CCTGGAGAAGGCCGGCATCGAGCACGAGTTCCATATGTACCCCGGCACCGGGCACGCCTTCTTCAACGACACCGGCGCAAGATACGACAAGGAGGCGGCCGGGCTGGCCTGGAAGCGGACGCTCGCTTTCTTCGAGAAAAAGCTCAAGGGATAGACGGGCCTATTTGCGGGGCGGGGCGGCCGCCGTCGATTGCCGCCACTCGGCGCCGACGGCCTCGACGAACGGCCGGCAGTGCCGGAAAACCCGCTTGTATCCCGCGCAGAGGTCGTTGAGCCCCACTTCGCCGTCCGGCGTCCGGGCGAAGCGGTTCTTGGGGCACTCCCCGTGGCACATCTCCAGGACATCGCATTCCCGGCAGACGCGGGGTAGGGTCTCGAGCTTTCTCCGCCCGAAGGCCCGCTGAGGAGCGCTCTCCAGAAGTTCCGCGAGCGGAGTTTCGCGGATCGAGCCGAGCCGGTGGGCGGGGTTGACGAAGTGGTCGCAGGAGAAGAAAGACCCGTCGCGCTCGACGACCGGGACATCCCCGCAGACCGGCCGGAAGACGCACAGCGAATGCTCCAGCCCGAAAGCCGTCCGGATGGCCTCCTCGAAGATCTGGACTTTGACGCGCCCTATGTCGCCGCTCACCCATTCGTCGAATACGGCGCAGAGGAACTCGCCCCAGGCTTCGGCCGCGACCGAATCGGGGCTGGCGCCGCTCGGCGCCGCGGCCCGCCGCTCGACCAGAGGGAGGAAGGTCACGAAAGCGGCCCCGATCCCCTTGAAGAAGCGGTACACGTCCGCGGGGCGGCCGGCGTTGTGGGCGCCGACGACGCAAAGGATGTCGATGGTGACGGCATGCCGCCGCAGGGCCTCGTAGCCCCGAAGGGCCCGGTCGAAGGTCGAATGGCCATCCCTGGTGACCCGCCGCAGATCGTGGATCTCGCGCGGGCCGTCGAGGCTTAGCCCGACGGCAAAGCCCTCGGCGGCCAGGAAGCGGCCCCACTCGTCGTCGAGGAGAGTGCCGTTCGTCTGCAAGCCGTTGGTAAAAGACCGGCCGGGCGGAAGGTGCTTTCGCTGGAGAGAGACGGCCCGCCGGAAAAAGTCCAGCCCGGCGAGGGTCGGCTCCCCGCCGTGCCAGGAGAACCGGACGACCTCGTCCGGAGGCGAGGCGGCAAAGTGCTGGGCGATGACCTCCTCGAGAAGGTCGAGCGGCATGCGCCGGGGCCCGGACTCCGGGCCCGGAACCTCCTTTTCCAGATAATAGCAGTACCGGCAGCCGAGGTTGCAGGCGGCCCCCACGGGTTTGACGAAGACCTGAAAACTTCGCTTAACAGCGGTCATTGGAGCAAGGCCGATCCGGGTCGACGCCCCGAGTATAGAGGCCCGGCCCCCGCACGGTCAAGGTGTGATAAAATAGGTCAAAGGCCATGGACCGTTACGCCCGATCCTTCACCGGCGCCGCGGCGGCGCTTGTCCTTCTCGCCCTCGTTCTGCCTCTTGGTTCGCTCACCGCGGCCGCCCTGGCGTCAAGGCTCGGCCCGCAGTCCGCGTCCCCCCCTCCCCCGCAGCCGGCCAACAAGGACAAGAATGTCGCCGACTTCGAGAAGCGCCTCGACAAGATCAACGGCGAGATCAAGGACCTCCGGTCGCGCATCGAGTCCGAGGCCCGGCGCGAAACGACCGTCCTCTCGACGCTCAAGCGCATCAACCTCAGCAAGAGCCTGGTCCGCAAGGAGCTGGCCGCCCAGAACGTCCAGCTCGAGCGGGCCCGGGCGGCGCTGGCCGAGACCCAGGCCGGGATCCGGACGATCCGCGCCGACCTCGACCAGGAGCGCGAGGCCATCGACAAGACCCTCCTCGCCCTCTACAAATTCGGCCGGCTCGACTTCTTCCAGTTCCTGCTCAAGGCCAGAGACATCGAGACCTACTCGACCGAGAGCAAGCGGCTGACCCTGCTCGCGCGTTACCAGGAGGACCTCATTTCCGGGTACCAGCGGTCCCTGGCCCAGCTCAGGGCCGCTCAGGCCGAGCTCGAGAGCCGGGAGCGGGACCTGGCCGAGATGATCAGGGCCGCGAATCTGAAGCAGAAGGAGCTCGACGCCGAGGGACGCAAGAACGCGGCCCTAGTCAACGAGATCCAGAAGAACCGCAAGACCCACGAGCGGACCCTCGTCGAGCTCAAGGAGAGCGCCGACCTTCTCCAGGCCATGATGAAGAAGATCATCAGCCAGGAGTGGACTCTGCCTTTCGCTTTCGTCCCCCTCTACGAGAACAAGGGACGGCTCCCGTGGCCCGTAGAGGGCCGGATCATCACCCCGTTCGGGTTCGAGCGCCACCCGAACTTCAAGACCGTCGTCGAGAACAAGGGCATCGAGATCGCCCCCCGAGCGCCGGGGGCGCAGGTGCGGACGGTCCACGCCGGCAAGGTCGTCTACACCGATTATTTCCAGGGCTACGGGAACCTGCTCATCGTCGACCACGGCATGACCTACTACACGCTTTACGGCCACTGCTCGGAGTTCCTGACCGCGGTCGGCGACATGGTCGAGACCGGTCAGGCGGTGGCCCTGTCCGGCGACACCGGCTCCCTCAAGGGAGAGTGCCTCTATTTCGAGATGCGCTACAAGACGAGGCCCCTCGATCCCTTGCAATGGCTGAAGAGGAAGTGATAGAATGGACCTCCGTTTCATTACCAAAATGCCTAGATACCGGCTGGTCCTGTGGGTCGCCTTCCTGGGGGCCCTGCTGTTCTTCATTTTCCAGATGAGGAACCTGCCCGGGGGGGCCCAGCGCGGCCCGCAGCCGCAGGGCTTCGAGCTCTACGACTCCCTCGTCCGTCTCATCCGGAACGACTACCTCGAGGAGCGCGATCCCGTGCGCACGGCCGAAGGGGCTTACCGCGGCCTGGTCAACTCTCTCGACCCCCTCTCCGCCTATCTGGACAAGGGGCTCGCGGCCCGGTATCTGGCCCGCGATAACGGGGGGAAGGAAACGGGCCTGGTCGTCTTCAAGCGCTACGGAACGTTCCCCCAGGTCATGGCGGTCGTCGAAGGCTCCCCGGCCGAAAAGGCGGACCTCCGGCCTGGCGACCTCGTGACCGCCATCGACGGCCGCGGCACGTTGAGCATGAGCCTCGTCGAGACCGACCTCCTTCTCCGGTCGAAAGCCGACGAGCCCGTCGAGGTCAAGGTCCTCCGGGGGAGCAACACGCTCGAGATCGCCCTGGCCCCGGCCGTCCTCTTCCCGAAGCCCTACGCGTTCACCCGCCAATCCGGCCGGCCCGCCGTTCTGAGGATCCACTATTTCTCGCCTTCGCTGCTCGCCGGAATAAGGAAAGAAGTCGTCCCCGTCCTCAAGGGCGGAAAGACGCCTCTCGTCCTCGCCCTCCCGGCAGTCCCGCAGGTCGAGGACGAGAGGCGTCTTTCCGCCCTTGAGGACGGGGACGACGTCCTTCCTTATGCCGGCCAGCAGCGAGGGCGAGAAATAGTGGATCCTCAGAACGGCGG
>JAWOHF010000068.1:0-4833 GCA_046496285.1 Candidatus Aminicenantota bacterium | reverse complement strand
CGCCGACGAGTCCGTCGAAACCGACCTGCTGGCCGGCAAGGACCTCCTCGAGGAGGTCATCGGGGAGGTGGAGGCGGAGGAGGAGGTCGAGGACGAAGAGGAAGCCGACGAGGCCGAGGAAGACAAGGACGAATGATCCGGGCCCGGCCCGGAGCTCAGGCTTCGCCGCCCTTTCCTGCCGCTTGACCGATGAGCTCGATGTAATCCGTTTTGAGGAAATCGGCCCGCCCGTAGCCCAGGGCACGGGCGAAGCGGACGATCTCGTGGCGCTTGCCCTCCAACTCGAGAAAAACGCCGGCCGACGTCTCGTCCAGGCAGACGGCCAGCCGCCCTTTGCGGAAGACCGTGCGATGCTTCCGATAGGTGAACGCCGGCCGAAGGCCGAGGGCGTCGAGGATCTTGCGGGCCTGCCGCGGATCGTGGACCTGGGTCTCGAATTCCTCCCGGACCTTGAACGACCGGGACCCCTGCGGCGCCCCCTTGAACGTCAGGGTCGCCCGCTTTCCCGTCGTCCGAAGCCGTAAGGCCCGGCGGCCCCGGCGCAGGGCCCCGTCCGGGAAGTCGTAGAGGACGTTGGTTTCGAGATGTCTCTCCCGGGCCAGGACGGCCCCCAGCCCCTGGAGCTTGACCCTCATGGCCCGCGGGTCTTCGATCCGTATCTTGACTTCGATTTCCGTCATGGCCTCTCCTTGAAGAGGGTCAGCGGTCCCTGTGCAGGACGCAAGCGGCCAGCCGGGCCAGCGCTTCGCGGCAGGGGGAGCCGGGAAAACGGAGGAGAAGGTCCAGGGATCTCTCCAGGTAGTCCCGGGCCCTGGCTCTCGTGTAGTCCAGCGAGCCGCCGGCGACGAGGTCCTTCAGGAGCCCTTCCCGTTCGCTGCCGGAAAGGTCCTTGCGGCCGATAAGGCCCATGAGCCTTTCCGGCCGGACCCGGCCGTTCGCCTGGAGCGCATGGATAAGCGGCAGCGTCATGCGGCCTTCACCGAGGTCCGACAGGACCGGCTTGCCCAGAGCGCCGGGCTCCCCCTCGAGGTCCAAAAGGTCGTCGACGAGCTGGAAGCTCATGCCGAGGTTGAGCCCGAACCCGGCCAGGCGCTCCTCTTCGTCCGGCCCGGCCCCGCCGAGGATGGCCCCGAACCGGCAGCAGCATGAGAACAGGGCCGCTGTCTTGTTCTCGATGACCCGCAGATACTCGTCCTCGGAGGCGGCCAGGCTGCCGCCCAAAGCGTATTCGTCGAGCTCGCCCTCGATCATCCGGGACGAGACGTCGGCCAGGATCCGGACGATACGGCCTTGCCCGGACCGGAGGGAAAGGCCGATGGACTTGATATAGAGGTAGTCTCCCAGGAGGACGGTGATGTTGGGGCCCCAACGGGAATGGACCGATTCTCGTCCGCGGCGGATGCCGGCGTTGTCGACGATGTCGTCGTGGATGAGGCTTGCCGTGTGGAGCAGCTCCACGAGAGCGGCCAGGAACACGGCTTCCTCGTTCCCGCCGGGAAAGAGCCGGGAGGTGAGCAGGACCAGGGCCGGCCGGAGCCGCTTGCCTTTCTTCCGCAGGACGTAGCGGCTGACTTCGTCCGTCAGGGGGTTGGCCGAGCGGGACCACGAAGCCAGCTGCTCTTCGACCCGCTCGAGCTCGTCCCGGATCCCGCCGTAAGCGAGGTCGAAGCCCTTGTCCTCGGGGTCGCACGGATACCGGGCCGGGACGGGCGGGATCGACGTCATCGATAGTTCATGAACGACATGTGGATGCCCAGGTCCTGGGCCTTGAGGTAGGCGATGACCTCCTGGAGAACGTCGATCTTGGCGGACGAGACGCGGACCTCGTCCCCCTGGATGGCGACCTGGGCCTTGAATTTTTCCTTCTTGATGAGCTTGACGATCTCGCGGGCCTTTTCGATGGGGATGCCGGCCTGGAAGAGGGCCTCCTGCTTGACCGTGCGGTTGGGTCCGTCCTCGACCTTCCCGAAGGTCAGGGCCCGGAGGGGGACCTTGCGCTTGACCAGCTTCTCTTCGAGGGCCGTCCGCAGGGCCCTGATCTTGAAATCGTCCGCCGCGAGAAGGATCAGTCTGTCTTTTTCCTGGGTGATGTCGGCGCGGCTGTTCTTGAAGTCGAACCGGTTGCGGATCTCCTTCATCGTGGTCTGAACGGCGTTGGCGACCTCCTGCATCTCAATGCGGGAGACGATGTCGAAGGAGTGGTCCTGGGCCATGGCGCCGTTATCTTAGCATTGACGTCCCGGATTATCAAACGCAAAGAGCCGCTCGAAGTTGGCCGTCGTCGCTTCGGCCAATTCCGCGAAGGGCAGGCCCCGAACGCCGGCCAGGGCCTTGGCCGTTTCGACCACGTAGGCGGGTTCGTTGCGCCGGCCCGAGCCCCGATAGGGGACGGGGGCCAGGTAGGGCGAATCGGTCTCGACGAGCAGGCGGTCGAGGGGGACCTTGGCCGCCACCTCCCGGAGCTCGCCGGCCTTGGGGAACGTCAGGATGCCCGAAAAGGAAATGCAGAAACCCCTGTCGATCATGGCCCGGGCGGTTCCCCAATCCTCGGTGAAACAGTGGAGGATGCCTCCGCCCGTGAAGCGCTCGGCGTCCACGGCGGCGATGATGTCCGGCCCGGAGAGGCGGCTGTGGAGGATCACCGGAAGTCCGGCCTGCCCGGCCCAGGCGATCTGCCGGCGGAGGACATCCGCCTGGACGTCGCGCGGTGAAAAGTCGTAGTGGAAATCAAGGCCGATCTCCCCGACGGCCCTGATGAGGCCTCCGTCTGCCGCCCTCCGGAGGTCCTCGAGGTGGCCGTCGTGGAATTTCCGGGCTTCATGGGCGTGGACCCCGGCCGCGGCCAGGACGGCGGGGAATTCTCCGGCCAGTCCCAGGATCTCCGGCAGGCTCTCGGACCGGGTCAGTTCGGCCGGACAGAGGATGGCCACCAGGCCGGCCTCGAAGCCCCGGAGGACGGTCTCTCTCCTGTCCGGAGCGAAATCGGCCATATCGAGGTGAGCGTGGGAATCGACGAGCCGCGGCCGCCCTTCGGAACCGGTCATGCGTCCTCCGTCGTGCCTGCATAAAAAAAGGCCTCCCGGGGAGCCGGGAGGCCTCGAAACATGCGATGCCTGGGTCGGGCCGGCCTCAGTTGGCCAGCCTCATCTTCAGCGTCCGGATAGGGATGGCGCCGTGGCTGAGGATCTTGCTGAGGAAGTCCTTGGCCGTGAACGCCTGTCCTTTGATCCGGCGGTAGTCCTTCTCGAGGTCCAGGATCTCCTGGTAGCCGATGTAGGCCAGGCATCCTTCGCCGGGATGGAGGACGATCTGTTCCCAGCGGCGCTCGGCCTCGGCCGGGGTCATGAACCCCCGGCCCGTCATCGTCTCGATGACCCGCTCCTTGGTCCAGTTGCCCTGATGGACGTTGAGATCCATCTGGAAATCGATGATGTTCTTGAGCATGAGCTTGAGCTGGTTGAGCCTCGTCCGAAGGTCGAAATTCCCGTAGCCGGCCGTGACCAGCATCTCGTGGAGATAGACCGGCCAGCCCTTGAGCAACGCCTGGTTGGCGGCCAGTCTCTTGACCGGCGAGGGGTCTTTCCGGGTGAAGAAGGCGGGCACGAAGACGCCCGGGAAGACCTTCTGAGCGGTCATGAAATCGATGTAGTAATTGTTATGCTCCTTGAGGAACGACTCGGCGGTCTCGGTGGGCCAGGCCGCGGGGATCGGGCGGACGTACAGCGTGTAGGGACCGGCGGGCTCGAACGCTCCCGGCGTCGCAAGGCGCGTCCAGAGGCTCCCCCGGAAGTAGGCCGGCATGGGCTCGATCTTGAGGTTCTCGGCGGGAAGCTCGAAAAGCTGATTCTGGCCGATGAAAGACTTGAGGTCGGCAGCGGCCTTGTCGATCCGGCCGACCAGATCTTCGCGGGCCGCGTGGTCGGGCATGATCTTGTCCAGCACGCCCTGGATGACGAGGTTGCGCGTCTGCTCCTCGCCTTTCGTCCGGCCGAGCTGCTCGATGTCGATCTCCGGGTACATGATCTTATAGAAGGGGATGCAGACGAGGAACATCTCCCGCCGGATGTTATTGAAGTCGGCCAAAGACCTCTGGACGATCTCCTCCAGGATGGGCAGGTTGCCCTGGGTGGTCATGCGGAGGATCCGCATGTGGGATTCCCCGGCCCGGAAGTTCCCCGTCGACCGGGGCAGGAGCTCGCTCTGGAGGAACCGCTGATAGTCCTCGAGAGAGGAGACGACTTTGCCCAGCTCGGCTTGAAGGGCCGGAGCGGAGGTGAGCTTGGGGACCTCCGTCCGGTAGAAATCGATGATCCCGGGCATCTGGGCGATGGCCGCCTGGGTGTACTCGGGTGGCGGGTTCTTGAGGCTGTCCTTGGCCCTCTTGACCAACCCTGGGATGAGCTTGGCCCGGGCCGTCGCCGCGGCGGCTCCCGCATCAGCGGCCGCGGGATTCTTGGCCAGGAGGCTCCACAGGCTGTTGAGCAGCAGGTCGTTGTAGAGCAGGGGGTTGTATTCCCAGGGTATGAGATATTCGAGCTTGAGGTTCTCCAGGTCCAGGAAATCGACGAGCATCTCGTATTCGGTCTGGAGCTCGGGCGAGAGCTTCGCCCTTTCGATCTTGGAGATAAGCTCTCCGTTAAGCTTGGAAAGGGCCTCGTGGAACTTGTCCAGAGCGCCCGACGTCGGGTCCTCGAGCTTATCGTTGTATTTCGTGTAGCCCTGGAGCGTCCCGGCGGTCGGATAGAACTTGAAGTAGGTGTCCCAGAGCGTGTCCTGGAACTTCTTGAACTTGGCGTCCTCGGCCGGCTGGGCGAAGAGCGCCCCCGTGCCGTA
>JAWOHF010000021.1:0-9719 GCA_046496285.1 Candidatus Aminicenantota bacterium | reverse complement strand
CCGTATTCGCCCAGGGTCAGGGGGACCTTGGCTTCGGGGATGCCCATTTTCTTGGACAGGTGGCGCATGATGAACTGGTTGGACTGGTGGAGGATGAAATAATCGACGTCCTCTTTCCCGAGCCCGGCCAGGGACAACGTATCCTGGATGACCGGGGGGATCCTCTTGATCGAGAAGTTGAAGATGTTGGCCCCGTTCATCGAAACGCAATATCTCCGTCTGTCTTCCGGGAACCGCTCCCGGAACCCGCCGCCGGGAATGATCAGGTCCTGGTAGCCGCTGCCGTCCGTGTGCAGGACGAAGGACCACGCCTCCCCGCTCTCGGGACCGGCCGCCTCGAGGGCCGTGGCCGACCCGGCGTCGCCGAACAGAAGCGAGACCGAACGGTCGCTCTCGTCGGCGAACCGGGCCGGGGTCTCGCCGTGCAGCAGCAGGGCCCGCTTGATCCCGCCGCCGGCGAGCATAAGGGCGCTCAGATAAAGGCCGTAGGGATATCCGGAGCACCCCAGCCCGACGTCGAAGGCGGCGCAGGTGTCGGGAAGCCCCATCTTCATCTGCAGAAGGCAGGCCGTGGACGGCAGGAAATAGTCCGGCGACTGGGTGACCATGATCAGGGCCTCGACGGAATCCCGCTCCCAGCCGACCTTTTCGAGCAGCGATTCCGCGGCCGCCTGGCAGAGATCGCTGCTGCAGACGGTTTCGCCGGCCAGCCTGCGGCTTTTGACCCCGGCCATGCCGACGACCTTACGGACTTCGTCCTCGGTGAATCCGGAGGTGTCTTTGAGATTGTCGAACCTCCGGGAGGGGACCGCGGAAACCACTCCCCTGATCGTCGCGCCTTTAACGTTGCACCTGGCCATGTTTCTGACTCAGCTCCCGCGCCTCTCCCACCTTCCGGAAGCCGAATCTTAATTCATGGCCCGGGATAAGTCAATTCATTTACACCTCTCCCTTTTGGAAGTGATTATGGTTTATAATGAGCGGGAGTTCATCGATGACCGAAAAACCTCACGTTTGCGTTTGCATTTGCACCTATAAAAGGCCCTGGCTGCTCAGGGCCCTGTTGCGGGCGCTCGAAGGCCAGGAAACCGGGGGGAGATTCTCTTATTCGATCTCCATCGCGGACAACGACCGGTCCGGCTCGGCGCGCCAGGTCGCGGATGCCCGCGCGCTTCAGTCGAAGGTCGACATCCGCTATGACATAGAGCCGGAGCAGAACATCGCCCTGGCCAGGAACCGGACCATTGCCAACTCGAGAGGCGATTTCGTCGCCCTCATCGACGACGACGAGCTTCCGGGCCCGGACTGGCTCCTGAACTTGTATAAGGCCGTGGCTCTCTTCGAAACGGCCGGCGTCCTCGGCCCGGTCATTCCCCGGTATGAGGCCCCTCCCCCCCGATGGGTGAAGAGAGGCCGGTTCTTCGAGCGTCCTTCCTTTTTCTCCGCCTATTTCCTGAATTGGAGGCTGACCCGGACGGGCAACTGCCTCCTGCGAAGGTCGTTGTTCAAAGACGGTGACGACTGGTTCCGGCCCGAATTCGGCAGCGGCGGAGAGGACCGGGATTTCTTCAAGAGGATGATCGCCAAGGGCCACGTTTTCGTCTGGTGCGACGAGGCCCCGGTCTTCGAGTCCGTGCCTTCCGAACGCTGGGCCCTTAACATCATGCTCAAGAGAGCCCTCCTCCGGGGGAAGATGACCTACAGCTCCAGAAAGAACGACCTGAAGGACATCCTGAGCTCCCCGTTCCTTCTTACGGCCTATTCGCTCGGCCTGCCGTTTCTCCTGGCCTTCTCTCCCGTATTCGGCTACGAGACGTTCGTGAAGGACCTGGTCAAGTCGGCCGACCACCTCGGCAAGCTGCTGGCCCTGTTCCGCATCTACCCCGTCAAAGAAAGGTATATCGTCTGAATGAAGATCCTGATCACCGGGAATATGGGTTACGTGGGTCCGGCCGTCGTCCGGCGGCTCCGGTCTTGCCATCCGCGCGCCGTTTTGGCCGGCCTGGACATCGGCTATTACGGCCACTGCATCGCGGGCCAAGCCGCGCTTCCCGAACGGGACCTCGACGTCCAGTACCTGGCCGACATCAGGCGCCTCCCCGAAGGGCCGCTGGACGGAGTGGAGGCCGTGGTCCACTTGGCGGCGATATCCAACGACCCCATCGGCAACAGGTTCGAAGAGATCACCATGGAAATCAATCACCGGGCGAGCATCGACCTGGCCCGCAAGGCCAAGGCCGCCGGCGCGGCCTCGTTCGTCTTCGCCTCGAGCTGCAGCATGTACGGGCAGGCGGACGACAAGCCCAGGACGGAAAGCTCGCCGCTCGACCCGCTGACCGCCTACGCGAGGTCGAAGGTGCTCACCGAGCGGGACCTTGAGCCGCTCGCTTCCGGGGAGTTCCAGGTGACCTGCCTGCGGTTCTCGACCGCGTGCGGCTGGAGCGACCGGTTGAGGCTGGATCTCGTCCTCAACGATTTCGTCGCCGGAGCCGTGGCTTCGGGCGAGATCTCCATCCTCAGCGACGGAACGCCCTGGCGGCCGCTGATCGATGTCCAGGACATGGCCCGGGCCATCGACTGGGCCGTCGAGCGCCCGCGCTCGAACGACACACGGTTCCTGGCCCTCAATGTCGGGAGCAACGAGGCCAATTACCAGGTTCGCGACCTGGCCGAAGCGGTGGCGGCCGAGATCCCGGGCACTCGGGTGTCCGTCAACAAGGACGCCGCTCCGGACAAGCGCTCCTACCGGGTCAACTTCGACCTCTACAAGAGGCTGGCGCCGGAGCATCAGCCGGCCGTCGGCCTGGGAGGATCCATCCGGGAACTCAAGAGCGGCTTGGAGTCCATAGGCTTCCGGGACGCGGGGTTCCGGAGCTCCCGCTACATGCGGCTCAATATCCTGACGGAACTCCGCAAAAGAGGGCTCTTGAACGACCAATTACAATGGACAAGACCATGAGCACAGGCCCCCGCTGCCGGTTCTGCAAAGCCCCCCTGAAGAACACCCTGGTCGACCTCGGCATGTCGCCCCTCTGCGAGAGCTATGTGAGCGCCGAGGACCTGAACCGGATGGAGCCATTCTACCCCCTGCGCGTCCACGTGTGTGAAAGGTGTTTCCTGTCCCAGCTCGAGGAATACGTCAGCCCGGAGGAGATCTTCACCGAATATGCCTATTTCTCCTCCTATGCGGATTCCTGGCTGAAGCACGCCAAGGCCTATGCGGACATGGCGGCCGAGCGCTTCGCCATCGGCCCGGGCAGCCTGGTCGTCGAGGTGGCCAGCAACGACGGCTATCTCCTCCAGTATTTCCTCGAAAAGGGCGTTCCGGTCCTGGGTGTCGAGCCGGCGCGCAACGTGGCCCAGGCCGCCCTCGAGAAGGGCATTCCGACCCTGGTCGAGTTCTTCGGGGAAAGAACGGCCGAGAAGATGGCCTCGGCGGGGAAAAAGGCGGACCTGCTCATCGGCAACAACGTCCTGGCCCAGGTCCCGGGACTCAACGACTTCGTCCGGGGCTTCAAGGCCCTTCTGGGGCCCCGCGGGGTGGCCACTCTCGAGTTCCCGCACCTCGTCCGCCTCATGGAGGACAACCAGTTCGACACCATTTACCACGAGCATTTCTCCTACTTCTCGATGCTCGCCGTCGAGCGGATCTTCGCCGCCCACGGCCTGACGGTCTTCGACGTCGACGAGCTGCCAACCCACGGCGGGTCCCTGCGGATCTACGCCCGCCACGCCGAGGACGGAACCAAGCCCGTGACCGTCCGGGTCGAGAGGCTCCTCGGACGGGAGAAGGCCGCCGGGCTGACCCGCATGGAGACTTATGCCGCGTTCTCCGAAAAAGTCCGGGAGACCAAGCGCAAGCTCCTCGAGTTCCTGATCGGCGCCAAGCGCCAAGGCCGGTCCGTCTGCGGCTACGGCGCGCCCGGCAAGGGCAACACCCTCTTGAACTACTGCGGCATCCGGACGGACTTCCTCGACTATACGGTCGACCGCAACCCCTACAAGCAGGGGAAGTTCACCCCCGGCACCCACATCCCGATCTTCCCGCCCGACCGGATCCGGGAGACCCGGCCAGACTACGTGCTCATCCTGCCCTGGAACTTCAAGGACGAGATCATCGAGCAGATGTCGTACATCCGCGATTGGGGCGGGAAGTTCGTCGTGCCCATTCCGGAGGCCAGGATCTGCGAATGATCTTCACCCCTACGAACCTGAAGGGCGCCGTGGTCGTCGACCTCGAGAAGCGCGAGGACGAGCGCGGCTTCTTCGCCCGGTCGTGGTGCCGCCGGGAGTTCGAGGCCCACGGCCTGAACCCGCGGCTGGCCCAGTGCAGCGTTTCCTTCAACCTCCGCCGCGGAACATTGAGGGGGATGCACTATCAGGCCAGGCCCCATGAGGAAGCCAAACTTGTCCGCTGCACCAGGGGCTCGCTCTACGACGCGATCGTGGACCTGCGCCCGGATTCCCCGACCTACAAGCGGCACTTCGGCCTGGCCCTGACGGCCGAAAACAGGAGAATGCTCTACGTTCCGGAGGGCTTCGCCCACGGCTTCCTGACCCTGGAGGACGCGACCGAGGTCTTCTACCAGATCACGGAGTTCTACGCGCCCGATGACCAGAGGGGCTTTCGCTGGGACGACCCGGCCATGGCCATTGGCTGGCCGGAGAAGCCGAAATTCATTTCGGAGCGGGACCGGACCTATCCCGACTTCGCCGGATGAGTGGAGAAGGCGACATGGACAAGGGAATGTTCGCGAACACGGCCGGGGCCGCCAGCGTCGGCCGGGACATGTACCGCCTCGTGGCCGAGCTCTTCCCCATCACCCGGAGCATCACCGGGGCCGGATTCCGGAAAACCCTGGACATCTTACGGCGGCATATCCCCCTCGAGGTCCGCGAAGTGCCGTCCGGGACAAAGGTCTTCGACTGGACCGTACCCAAGGAATGGAACATCCGGGACGCCTACATCAAGGACCCGGCCGGCCGGAAGGTCGTCGATCTCCATAGATCGAATCTCCACGTCGTCAGCTACAGCGTGCCCGTCCGAGAAACGATGCCGCTGGCGGAGCTGAAGCCGCACCTCCACACCCTCCCCGCCCAACCCGACTGGATCCCCTACCGGACGTCCTACTACCGGGAGAGCTGGGGATTCTGCCTCAGCCACAGGGACCTCCTCGGCCTGCAGGAGGGCGATTACGAGGTCGTCATCGACTCGTCGCTCGAGGACGGCTCGCTGACCTTCGGAGAGCTCTTCCTCAAGGGCGAAAGAGAGGACGAGGTCCTCATCTCGGCCCACGCCTGCCATCCTTCGCTGGCCAACGACAACCTCTCGGGGGTCGGCCTGGCGACGATGCTGGCCAGACATCTGGCATCCTTTCCGCACCGGTTCTCGTACCGGTTCCTGTTCATTCCCGGCACGATCGGAGCGATCACCTGGCTGGCGTTGAACGAGAAAGCCGCCCGCCGGGTCCGGGCCGGCCTGGTCGTCACCGGCGTCGGGGACCGGGGAGGCCTGACCTACAAGAAGAGCCGGCGGGGGAACGCGGACGTCGACCGGGCGGCGGCCCATGTCCTCCGGCGCGCCGAACGGCCGGGACGCCTCATGGATTTCAGCCCCTACGGGTACGACGAGCGCCAGTTCTGTTCGCCGGGGTTCGACCTTCCGGTAGGCAGGCTGTCGAGAACGCCCCACGGCGAGTACCCCGAGTATCACACATCGGCCGACGATCTGGAATTTGTCAGCGCCGAGGCCCTCGCCGACAGCTACATCAAGGCCCTGGCCATCCTCGACATCCTGGAAAGAAACGGCGTTTTCGTCAACCGGAACCCGAAGTGCGAGCCCCAGCTGGGCCGGCGCGGCCTTTACGATTCCCCGGGGGCGGCCGAGATGGCCATGCTGTGGGTGCTCAACCTTTCCGACGGCCGGCACAGCCTGCTCGACATCGCCGAAAAATCGGGGCTGGCATTCCCGGCGGTCAGGCAGGCGGCCGAAGCGCTGCTCGAGGCGGGCCTCCTCGAAGAGACTATGGAACGGGAGAAATGCAAATGAAAGTCGTCCTTTTCTGCGGCGGTCAGGGCATGCGCCTGCGGGAGTATTCGGAGACCATCCCCAAGCCCATGGTCGAGATAGGCTACCGGCCCATCCTCTGGCACGTCATGAAGTACTACGCCCATTTCGGCCACAGGGAGTTCATCCTCTGCCTGGGGCACCGGGCCGACGTCATCAAGAAATATTTCGTCAACTACGAAGAGTCCCTGTCCAACAACTTCGTCCTGACCAACGGAGGCCGCGACCTGCGCCTGCTCAGCAGCGACATCGGAGACTGGAAGATCTCCTTCATCGACACGGGGCTCCGCACCAACGTCGGCCAGCGGCTGCGCGCGGTCGAGAGCCACCTGGAGCGGGACGAGATGTTCCTGGCCAACTACGCCGACGGGCTCTCGGATCTCAACCTGCCGAGCTACCTGACCGAGTTCCGCAAGAGCGGCAATACCGCGGCCTTCCTGTCCGTCCGGCCGACCCAGAGCGCTCACGTCGTCTCCGTCTCGAACAAGAACGAGGTCTCCTCGATCCAGTCCTTCCACGAGGCCGACATCTGGATCAACGGGGGGTTCTTCATCTTCAGGCGGGAGATCTTCAAGCACATCAAGGACGGCGAGGAGCTCGTCGAGCAGCCGTTCAAGCGTCTGATCGCGTCTCGCAAGCTCATGACCAGAAAGCACCGGGGATTCTGGATGGCCATGGACACGTTCAAGGACAAGAGATTCCTGGACGACCTTATGGACCGGGGCCAGGCGCCCTGGGAAGTGTGGAAGAAACATGATTGAACTGGCTCTCTCCCGCAAAGCCGGGCCGCTCAAGATCCTCTGCCTGGGGGCCCATAGCGACGACATCGAGATCGGCTGCGGCGGAACGGTCCTCAAGCTCATCCGCGAGCACAAGCCCGTCGAATTCGACTGGGTGGTCTTCAGCGCGGGCGGAGCGAGGAAGGAGGAGGCCCGGGCGAGCGCTAGGGCCTTTTTGGCCGGGGCCGCCCGGCGGGCGGTGGCCCTCGAGGGGTTCAGGGACGGCTACTTCCCCGCTGTCGGCGGGGAGATCAAGGATTATTTCGAAGCGCTGAAGCGCAAGGTTGCGCCCGACTTGATCTTCACCCACCAGCGGTCGGACCTCCACCAGGATCACCGGTTGATCTCGGACATCACCTGGAACACCTTCCGCGACCATCTCATCCTGGAGTATGAAGTCCCCAAATACGACGGGGACCTGGGAGCGCCGAACGTCTTCGCGCGCTTGGACCGGGCCGTCGCGGAAAAGAAGGTCCGCCTGATCCTGAAGCACTTCCCGTCTCAAGCCGGCAATCAATGGTTCACGGAGGACACCTTCCGGGCCGTCATGCGGCTGAGAGGGATCGAATCGAACGCTCCCGCGGGCTTGGCCGAAGGGTTCCACGGGCGGAAGCTGGCGCTCCTTTAGCTGTCGGGAGGACCACCGGACATGACGCTAATGATGACGCCCGAAATAATGGACAAAATGAAGCCGCTTTGGATGGTCCTTTTATGCGCGGTCGTGTTTCTTTTCTCCTGCGAAACAGGCGGAGGGAAGACGACTGGGGCCGCTTATCCCCTGGAGGTCTCCGCGAACGGCCGCTATCTCGTCGACCGGAACGGCGCCCCCTTCCTCATGATCGGCGACGCGCCGCAAGCCCTCATGGTCAACGCCTCTCTCAGCGACGCGAAGCTCCTCCTGGCCAACCGCGCCGCTCACGGCTTCAACACCGTGTGGATCATGCTCCTCGCCAACGAGTATAGCGGCGGCCGGGCCGATGCCGGCACGATCGACGGGCTGAGGCCCTTCACGGTCCCCGGCGACCTCTCCACCCCGAACGAAGCCTACTTCGCCCACTGCGACGAGGTCATCCGCTCCGCCGCCGGTCATGGCCTGGCGGTCATCCTGGACCCCATCGAGACCGGGGGCTTTCTCGGCATGATGCGGGCCAACGGCATCGACAAGTGCCGGGAATACGGCCGGTTCCTCGGCCGCCGCTACGAAATGTTCGACAACATCATCTGGATGTCCGGCAGCGATTTCCAGACCTGGACCAATGACAGCGACGACGCCGTGGTCAAGGCCGTCGCCTCGGGCATCAAGGAGACCGATGCCCGGCATATCCATACGCTTCAGCTGAATTACTACGTCAGCAGTTCGCTCGACAACCCGAATTGGGCGGATCTGGTCACCCTGAACGCGGCCTATACGCGCTACCCCGTCTATGCCGAGGTCCTCGAAGGTTACAACCGCAACCCGGCGGTACCGGTATTCTTGATCGAGGCTTCCTACGAGCTCGAAAACGGGGCCGATCCCGAGCGGCTCCGCCGTCAGGCCTACTGGTCGTTCCTGGCGGGCTCTTGCGGCCACGTCTATGGGAACGGCTACGTCTGGCCGCTGAAGGTCGGTTGGAAAAGCCACCTCGAGTCCATCGGCGTGACCCAGTTCGGCTACTGCCAAGCCCTGCTCCGGGACCGGCCCTGGCAGACCCTGGTCCCCGACCAGGGGCACCTTTTAGTGACCTCGGGCTACGGCACCTTCTCGTCCGGAGGGACGCCCCATTTCAGCATAAGCGAGAACGACTACGCCACGGCGGCCGCCACCCCCGACGGCAAGCTCGCGCTCGTTTACATGCCGACAAGCCGGACGATCACGGTCGACCTGTCCAGGATGGCCGCTTCCGTCACCGCCCGATGGTACAATCCGACCACCGGACACTACGCGCAGATCCAGGGCTCCCCCTTCCCCAACACGGGCCCCCGCCTCTTTTCCACCCCCGGCACCCACGCCGACGGCGCCAGCGATTGGGTCCTCGTTCTCGAGGCGAATTAGCGGAGAGATATCATAGATGTCCAGGCTGGTTTCCGTCCTCATCCCCGCCTACAACGCGGAAAAATGGATGGCCCAAACCATCGGCTCCGCCCTCGCGCAAAGCTGGGCGGCCAAGGAGATCATCGTCGTCGACGACGGTTCGACGGATAAGACCTTCGAGATCGCAAGAACGTTCGAATCGAGCGGCGTCAAGGTCGTGACCCAGGACAATCGCGGCGCCGCCGCGGCGCGAAACAGGGCGCTCGACCTGGCCGGCGGCGACTTCATCCAGTGGCTCGACGCCGACGACCTGCTGGCCCCGGACAAGATCGCCTGGCAGATGAAGGCCGCCGAGGGCGACCGCTCGGATCTCATCCTGTACTCCTCGCCCCATGGAGTGTTCTATCATCGCCTCAAGAAAGCGACGTTCACTCCCAACTCGCTCTGGCGGGACCTCTCCCCTGTCGACTGGCTCGTCACGAGCTTGTCCGAAATGTTGTGGATGAACCCCGCCGCTTGGCTCGTCAGCCGGGCCATAACCGAGAGCGCCGGGCCTTGGGACGAGAGGTTGTCATTGAACGACGACGGCGAATACCTCGGCCGGGTCGTTGCTTCCAGCCGGAGGGTCAGGTTCATCCCGGAAGCGAAGTGCTATTACCGCCAGTCGAGCTTCGGGCAACTCAGCCGGAGGATGTCGGAGAAAGCCGCCGATTCTCTTCTCCTGTCGACGATCCTCAGGGTCCGGGCCCTTCTTGCGCTCGAGATGAGCGGCAGGACCAGGCAGGCGGCCCTGGCGCTCATTCATACCTGGATGCCTGTCTTCTACCCGGAGAAGGTGAAGGCGGTTGAGCAGCTGAAGGCC
>JAWOHF010000006.1:0-8123 GCA_046496285.1 Candidatus Aminicenantota bacterium | reverse complement strand
GGCTCGAGATGCAGCTCGAACGCTACAAGGAGGGCCTGCGGAAGCTCGAGAACATGCGCCTCCTGGACCAGCGGCGGCTCATCGACTTCGCGGAATCCCTTCGGGGCCGGCCCGGACGCAACTTCGTCGTCTTCTTCTACCAGCGCGAATTCCGCCCCGAGATCAGCGCCACCGCGCTGAACGCGCTCATGGACATGTACCAGGATTCGCCGAACGTCCGGGGCGACCTCCAGGACCTTTTCCAATTCTACCATCGTCGGGCCACCCTCGACGAGGACCTCATCCGAAAGGCCTTCGCCGACGCCGCCATGACCTTCAGCTTCATCTTCATGAACAAGGAGGCCCAGTACATCCAGGGGGCCACCATGAAAGAGCAGTCCGAGGACGTTTTCAAGCTCTTCTCCGCTGTGGCCCGGGCCACGGGGGGGCTGCCGGACACCTCCCAGAACCCGGCGTCGTCGTTTCGAACGGCCGCCGAGGCTTCGCGGAGCTATTATCTCCTGACCTACATCCCCGAAAATCCCGAGCGTGACGGGCGATTCAGGGAGATCGAGGTCCGGGTCAAGGGAAAAGACTTCCCCGTTTCCTGCCGGGCCGGGTACTACGCCAAGGGAAGCCGGCCTATCTCTTGATCTGTTCGACCAGCTTCAGGATGTCGTCCTGCTCGGGGTTGAGCTTCAGCGAGGCCTCGAAGGCGGCCAGCGCCTTCTGGCGCTCGCCGGTCCTTTGATAACAGATCCCCAGAGCGTTGAGGACCTGGATCTCGCTGTTGTAGATACTGTTGGCCTCGATGAGCGGGACGAGGGCCTCGTCGAATTTCTCCAGGCCCATGAGCGCTTTGCCCCGAAGCGACAGGTACTCGAACCGCCGGTAGTCGTCGTCGCGCAGCCTGTCCGACAGGGCCAGCGCCTCGTTGAACTCCCGGGTCTTGAGCAGGAAATTGGCGTAACGGACGATCCCTTCCTTGTACTCGGGATTGAGCCCGAAGGCCTTCTCGTATAAGGCCGCCGCCCGGTCCGGCCGGTTCAGCTTCTCGGCCTGCTCGGCGAGCATGTAATGGAAGACGAACTGGTTCGCGAGCGAAAAACCCTTGGTGTGGACGATGGGGTGGGAGACGGCCGCGCTCGGAGAGACGATGAACGTCTCCTTCTTCTCGTCCAGCGTCCGCCCGTCGGGGCCGATCAGGCTGACCGCGAGCTCGTAGTAATCCGGTATCAACTCGCTGGCCGGGAGGACTTGAGGGATGCTCAGGGTACGCCCGAAGGAGACGTTCGACAGCTTGGTCGTGAAGGTCCGGCTGACGGGTTCCGTCGCCTGGAGCCCCCGTACGAGGACCCGCGCTTCGCCGCCGTTGCGGAGCTCCTCCGTCATGTTGGTCACGTTGAACAGGACGGCGATGTCCTCGGAGAGACCGAAGGTGTTCTTGGGGTCCGCGACCAGTTTCCGGTCTATGACCTTGAACGGGACATGGACGTCCCGCTGGTAGGTCTCGAACTTGTAGCCGAGGAAGGGGCCCTCGATCCGCGGGACGCCCGTATCGGCGGGGACGGCCAGGTCTTTCTCCACGAGGGTGAACTCCTTGCCCACGGTGTTGATGAGCAGGATGATGAGCCGGAACCGGCCCTCGGACACGGGGAAGGAATCCTCGATGGCGATGCCGTTGGCTTCGACCCGATCGGCGTCGCTCTCGTTGATGTAGACCGGGAAATCCCGGGTGTACTGGAAGACGATGTCCTCGCCGACCCTCAGGCTGGCGTTGACCTGATAGCTGCAATAGTGCTGGCTGCTGATGTCGGTCCACTCCATGGTGACGGTCTTGGGGACGATGGAGAAATGGAGGAAGCGCAGACCGGTCACGGGGTCCAGGATCAGGGCCGTCGTCGCCTGGTTCTCGACGAAATTGGTCATGTACTCCGTCGAGACCATCCCCCTGTAGTCCAGGAAGTGGGTGGCGTAGGACAAATTGACGTCCAACTTCGGGGACTGCAGGATATCGGCCAGGATGATCATGTTCCGGGGCGATGGGCTGAAATCGATGCCGTGCTCGCCGGGGACCATGGCCACGGACAGGTCGGCCAGGGTCAGCGCGATCTCCCGGATGCGGTCGTAGAGCGCCTCGTAGTCCAAAGGGTCCAGGCCCGACGGGTTCGTCAGGAGCCGTATCGGGCCGTCGGATACCGGGTCGTAGAGCCTGAACTCCCCGACGTTCCCGCGTTGGTAGAAAAGGAGGTTGAAGCTGCTGGGCAGGTTCTTGGCCGGGTCCCCGTAATAGGACCAGGCCTGACAGGGGACGATGTGGGCCGAGGTCTCGAAGCGCTCGATGCTGGCCGGCGGTCCCAGGATCATGTAGAACTTGCCCATGTCGGTCTGCCACCCCCGTCGGACGGTGGCCCGGCCGAAGAACTCGTTGACGTATCGGAATCGTTTGAGGAGCTCGTCCTTGTATTCGTTGGCCGGCGTGCCCGGTGTCGGGTCCCGCTGCTTCCAGAAGGTCTCGATGAAGATGTCCCGGTCCCTGTTGCCGGTCAGCTTCATGAAGACGTCTTTCTCTACGGGCTGGATGTGGTAGTGGACGAGATCGAGCCAGTCGCGGTACTTCTCGGGGAGGTCCTTGACCGAGACCTTGGACTGGCCGGCGACCAGGCCGGGCACGAGAAAGAGAGCGAAAAGGATGAGGAGCGGCGTTCTCTTCATGGCCGAGGGCCCTTTCCCGGCGCGACCTTGATCTCGAAGATCCTCCGGGCCTGCCCCTTACTCCCCTCCCGGGCCCTGATGATGACATCGACGAAGCTCGTGCCCGGCTCGAGTGCCCGGGAAAAACGGAAGGCGACGGTCTTCAGGTCCAGGAGCTCCTGGTTCGTGGCCGAGAAGGCCCTCGTTTCGCTGAAGGTCTCCTTGGCCGGGCCGTGGTCGGGATAGATGTAGAAGACGAACTCCAGGTCGATCCGGAAGCTTCCGTCCTCGCTCTCCCTGAAGGCCACGTCTCCGGCCGGCAGCGTGACCTCGAGCTCCCGGGCGCCCGGATCGTAGGTCAGATCGAACTTGACGAATTTCTTGGTGAAAACGTCGTCGGCCGCGACGAAGCGGCCGAGCTTGAGGGAGTCGAGGGCCTCGAAGAAGTTGCCCTCGTAGCGGCGGATCTTGTACACGCCCGTGCCTCGCTCGTCCACGAACTCGACCGCCAGCTCGTATTGGTAATAGATCCACCAGAGGATGGGACCGCGGACCGACGGGTCGCCGTGGGTGAAGAACTCCTCGAACTTGTCGGGGGGGCCCATGAAAATGTGGATGCGCCCCCGGTCGGTGTTCATCCCCGGCCCGCCTTCCATGAAACGCCGGTTGGCGTAATCGACGCGGCCCTCGAACTCCAATTTGAACTCGTTCTCTTCGGTGTCCGGGTCGGGATCGCGCTTGGCCCAGAAGTCGGCGATGAACTCTTTCCTCGTCCCGGCGTCCGGAAGGCGGCGGAAGATCTTATTCTCCTCGCCGGTCATGATGATCCTGGTCGACCTGTAGAAGGCCTCGCTCTCGGGGTCGAGCCGGACCGCGGGGCCCGAGGAGCAGGCCGCCGCCATGGCCGCGGCCGCCAGAACGAGCAAGAACGGAACGAACCGCTCGGCTTTCATGCCTTTCACCTCATGGGCGCCCGCCCCCGGGCGCTATTTCTTTTTCAGGAAATCGAGGAAGGCCCGGACCTGGCCGGCCCGGGGAGAGTCGGAGTCGACCTTGAGATAGTCCTCGAAGGTGGCGATGGACTCCGCGTTCCTCTGGAGGCTCAGGTAGGTCAATCCTAACTGGTAGAGGGCGTCGGTGGATCCCTTCTGCTTATCCACGGCCTTGGCGTAGAACTTCAAGGCGTTTTGGAAATCGGAGTTGTTGTAATAGCTCGTGCCCAGGTTGTAAAGGACGATGGGATCGTCGATCTTCTCGAACTCCACCTTGCCGTACCACTCCAGGGCCTTGGCCGAATCGCCGCGGTTCGAGTAGCAGTTGCCGACGGCGATGAGAGCGTCCGTGTTCCGGGGGTCCTTCTCCAGGACCTTGAGGTAGTTCTCCTCGGCCAGGTCGTAATTCTCCCGGGCGAAATGGCAGTTGCCGAGGTTCAGGTAGATGGGGTAGGCCTCGGGGTTCTTGTCCAGGATCTCCCGGTACTTGGCCGCGGAGGCCTCGTACTGCCCCTCGTCGAACAGCCGGTTGCCCTCGCCCAGGAGATCCTTGATGTCGTCGGTGACGGCCAGTCCCTCGATCTTGACCAGGGTCACCGCGACCTCGGGATTTTTCCCGTATTCGTTGACCTCGATGGAGATCTTTTTCGGGGCGTAGCCGACCTTCTCGAAATCCACGTTCCAGCCGCCGCCGCGGATCCAGGCCGCGGCCCAACGGCCGTCCGGGCCGGACTTGATCTCGAAACCCTGCTGGACACGGAGGGAGAAGAGCTTGACCGTCACCCCCTCCAGGGGCTGCCCCTGTTCGTCGGTGACGATGCCCAGGAGCCGGCCCTTGCCCTTGTAATCCTGGGCCGAAAGGGCGCCGGTCAACAACATGGCCAAACACATGACCGTGACCAGTTTCCTCATAAGCGACCTCCTCGATCGATCCGCGTTCTTTCGCTATTATTCTACCATCCCGGCCGCAAAAAAAGAAGGTTCTTCTCCCGTTTCCGGGGAATAGGGGGCCATGATGGGAGAGGAACCAAAAAAAAGCCCCTCTCCCCGCGGGGGGAGAGGGGCTCGAGCGTCTGCTGCTGCGGGGGAACTAGAACGTGAAGCGGACTCCGAGGCGCGCAACGCGGGGGTTCATGACCGCGTCGACCCTGTAGTCGTTGACGTTGGGGACCCAGGTTTCCGAAAGGTCGGTGTTGAGCGTGTAGGTGCCGTGCCATTTCTGCTGGCGCCGGACGACGGCGTCGGAGTTGATGAGGTTGAAGACGTCGGCCATCAGATAGATGCGGCCGTTGTCGCCGAGCCGAAGCATCTTCTCGATCTTGAAGTTGAGGGTCAGGACGGCAGGCAGCCGGTTGCTCCCGAATTCGTTCATGTCGAGCTGGAACGAGGTGCTCGAAGGATTGGGAAGATTGAAATTCCTGTAGGTGAAGGATTCGCGGATGATCCAGCCTTCGCGGATGTTCGCGTTGAAGGACAGGTTGATGTCGTAGGGGAGCTGGTACATGCCGCCCATCTTGATCAGCCAGCGGGCGTTGGTGTACTGGTCGAGGATCCCGCTCGCGCCGCCGATGAAGGCCGAGGAGTCCTGGCCTTCCCAAGCCCACAGGTTCGTGGGATTGAAGTGGCCCTCGCCGCGCTCGCCGTAGAAGGCGCGCTGTGTCTGGTAGGTCGCACTGCCGTTGAACATCCACTTGTTGGACAGCCGCTTGTTGAGGACGATGTCGACGCCCCAGTAGTCGTTGTAGCGGGAGTTGGGCATTTTCTCGACCGTGTAGTAGTTGGACGCGGCCGTGCCCGTGGCGGTGGTGTAATAGAAATCGTGCTCGGAGGCTTCGCCGGTCGAGCCCAGGCCGGGGAGAGTCCCCGGGACACGCGTGGGGCTCACTTCATACCAGTTGGGGTTGTCGATGTTGGTCGTCCCGGGGAAGTACTTCAGGCTGCGATTGAAGCGGTCGTACTTCCGATAGGTGGCGTTCATCTGGACGGCGAAGTCGGTGAAGATCTCGCGCTCGAGGGTGAACAGGACCTCGGTCGTCCGGCTGGTGCCGGCGTCGGCCTGATAGGTCGTGTAGGGGTCGGTGGTCGCTGTGGGGTTGTTGATGTCGTAGTTCGTCCAGTAGTAGCCGTTGGCGTCGGCGATCTGGTCGGCGGTGGCGGCGAAATTGCCGCCCGCGTCGAAGACCGGGTAGGGCTGGTAGAGGACGCCGGGCGTTCTGCGGTAGAGCCAGTAGAGCTCGTCCTTGGTCATGGTCTTGTCGTTGTTGGCGTCGTTCCACCAGAACCGCAGGTTGCCGCTGGTGCCGCCGCGCATCCAGGTGTCGGCCATGCCCGTGCCCATAAAGTCGCCGTACTGGCCGAAGGACAGCTTGGCGATGGTCTTGCCGTCGCCGGTGACGTCATAGGTCAGGCCGAGCCGCGGCGAGAACATCTTCCAGGCATACGTGCTGCCGTCCTCGGCGATGGCCGTTGTATCCGGGACCTCGACGCCGGGCATCAGGGCGTCGATCGCCGACTTGGTCGCCGTCTCCATGGTGAAGTCGGGATTGCTGTAGGCCAGAGAATCGGTGATGGCCGCGAGCTTGATGGCCCCGATAGACGGCGTCTGGTAGTCGTAGCGCACCCCGAGCATGACGGTCAGGCGGCCGAAATTGAGGGTGTCCTGCAGGTACCCGGAGTAGGCGTCGACGAACTGATTGCGGTAGTAGCCCCGGGACAGGGAGTAGTAATACCACCGGTTGGTGGGGACGTCGACGGTGCCGTTGGCGTCGAGGTCGATCTGCGAGGTGTTATAGTTGCGGCTGATAGTGAAGTTGCCGTTCCAGACCGATTCGACGTACTGTTTTCTGGCGGCGTGTTCGACGCCGAACTTGATCTCGTGGCTGGCCCCAAAAAGGTTGTCGTTATAGTACTGGGTCAGGAAGTTGTACTGGTAGGTAGGCCGCTCGACATAGTAGCGGCTGGCCTGGGAGCCGTAGTAGCGCTGGGCGGTGACGTCCCAAATGGGCGTTTTCACGAAGCTAAGGTCCGTCATCGGCGTCAGGGAGAAGCCGGAGTCGCCGTAGGCGAACTTCAGCGATACGAACATGTCGCTGCCGAACATGTGCTCGTCCTGGAACTTGAGGATCGGGCTGCCGTATTTGAAGGCGCCGCCCTGGGCCAGCCCTTCGGGGTTGCTGGTCGAGGTGGAGCGGCCCAGCTTGATCTTGGCCCCGCTGTGGATGAAGGCCTCGAAGCGGTTCTGCGGGATGATCTGGAGGTTGAGCTTGCCGACGTAGTTCTCGAGCGTCGTGTCGTCCTTGGTCCCGTAGACCGTGAAGGTCCCGATGTCCTGGACGCCGTACGAGCCCCAGAACCAGGCCTTGTCCTTGACGATCGGCAGGCCGAGGTTGAAGCCGTAGTCCTTGCTCTTGCGGATCTTGTTGAAGCCGGCAATACCCAGCTCGGCCAGCTTCTCGGGCGAGTAGGTGGCCTGCATGGCGTCGTCGGAATAGTAGAAGCGGCCGCCGAAGGTCATCTTGTTGCCGCCGCGGCGGGTGACCATGTTCATGGCGATGCCGCCCGTCTGGACGGAGACGTCCGAGCCGCCGACCGTGATCTGCATCTCTTCGAAAGCGTCGAAGTCGTAGTAGGACGGGGACGAGCCGATGGCCGCCGGGTCGGTGATGACGACGCCGTCCATCGACCAGACGTTGTTGCTGTAGCTCGTCGCGCCGCGGCCGACGTAGGTCGACTGCTGGCCCGACTCGGCGCCGCCGACGTTCTCACGGTCCATGACGACCGAGGGGGCCATCTGCAGGATGACCCACGGGTCGCGGGCCGTCGGCAGTCCCTGGAGCAGGTCCTGAGTGACGTTCTGGCTGACCGACGTCTTCTTGCTGTCGACGACCGGGGTGACGGCCGTGACCGTGATCTCTTCCTCGAGCGCGGCAACATTCATCGTCAGCGTCAGGTTGGCGTTGGTGCCGACGTTGATGACGATGTTCTCCTCGATCTTGGTCTGGAAACCGGCCAGCTCGAGTCTGACGGCGTAGTCGTTAGAAACCGGCAATGACAGGTACCGGAAATTCCCTTCCGCCGTGGTCACGACCGTTTGAGGTGCCGTGTACCTGCCCGTCAGGGTGGCCGAAACACCGGGCAAGGCGTTGCCGTCGCCGTCGACGACCTTGCCGTAGATGTTTCCGGTCCTGACCTGAGCGAAGGCGGAGACGGAAAGGAGCAGAATGCACAGAGCGATGAGAGATTTCCTCACGCTTTTTCCTCCTTTTCAGGTGTTCGCGAATTTGACATTCTTTCCCGGAGTGAGAATCTCACTCCACCCATACCCAAACAAAAGCGCGTTCCTCTGGGGATCACCTCCTTGGAATAAAGATTCATGTTCATCAGGCCGTATCCTATGCAATTCCCGTGCCAGCAGACATTTACTGATGTAACCATATTAAAATATATAAGTTATAAAAA
>JAWOHF010000041.1:0-2959 GCA_046496285.1 Candidatus Aminicenantota bacterium | reverse complement strand
TGAAGTCCTCGAGCCCCACCACCGTGCTCTGGGAAAACAACCAAAAATGGAACAGGTCGTCGGCCCAGAGGCGGAACATGGCATCGAAGTCTTTCTCGATGGCCCAGCCGATCGACTGCTCGATGGCCCTTTTGACCGCGGCGTACTCGTCGGGGGATTCCGCCACGGTTTTCACCCTGCCGACCGCCCCTCTCGGGCCGAAACCAACAAAGATGGCCAAGCAGAGCGTCACGACCAAGGGGATAACCGATTTCGACATTTTCATGGCCTGACCTCCATCCTCATTTCCTATCTCTCAAAGGCTTTCGCCTTCAGAACGTCCAAGATTTTCGCGCGGACCCAGTAGGCGTGGCTCTCGCCGTCGCGCTGGCTGAGGAAGAACAGGTACTTGCCGTCCGCCGTGACCACGGGGCAGAGCTCGATCGACGGGCTGTTCACGCCGGGGCCCAAGTTGACGGGCTCGGACCAGGCACCGTCCGCGCCGCGGAAACTCACCCAGAGGTCGTATTGCCGCGAGAACAGGAGATAGCTCCCGTCGGGGGCGATGAAGGGCGATTCCTCCCCTGCGGAGGTGTTCAAGGGCGGGCCTAAGTTGACGGGCTTCTCATAGCGGCCCTTTGTGTAGCGGGCCTTATAGATGTCGTTCATCCCGAGGCCGCCGGGCGAATTCCCGGCGAAGTAGACGTTGCCGGCCAGGTCCAACGAGAACTCCCAGTGCATGTGCATCGAGTTGACGATCGGGTCCAGGGGCTTGGGCTCGGACCAGCCGTCGGCAGTCCTGTCGGCGTACCAGATCTTTTCGCTCCCTTTCCGGGCTTCCCCCGGGAGGGGCCGGCGGGAGATGAAATAGAGCCGCTTCCCGTCGGACGAGAAGAAGGGCACGTCGTCTTCGCCGTTGGGGCCCGAGAAGGACGCCCAGGCCGGCGGCATCCAGCGGCCGTCGACCCGCTTCATCATCAGCAGGCCGCCGCGGGAATAGGCCTCGCCCGGGAAGGACATCATCGGCGCCCAGTAAACCTCGTTCCCGTCCGGCGAGAATACCGCCGTGCTGTGAAGGCCCCAGATCGAGGAAACGATCCCCGGGGCGAACAATTCGGGCTTATCCGCCGGCGGCGCCTGACCGAGATAGTCGCCCTCGAGTACGGGGAACTTCATGTCCGACCGGTCTGCGCCCTTTTCGGCCAGGAAGCCGGCCACGGCCTCCATGGCCCTCTCCTGTGCGACGTTGTAGGCCGTCTGGCCCATGATCGAGCGGGCGTCGAGGGGGGCGCCCCTCTCGACGAGAGCGCGGGCCGCGTCGACCCGGCCGTCGCGGGCGGCGTAATGGAGCGGCGTCCAGCCGAAGCGGTCGGCTGAGGCCGCGTCAAATCCCTTCTCCAGGAGGAGGCGGACGATCCCCGCCGATCCGCCCTCCGCCGCGGCCCGGAGGAGGCCCTCGCCTGCCGCGGCCTTCAGGTCCCGGATCTGCCCGGTCAGGCGCTGGAAAAGCGTGTCCAATCCTTGGGAGGCGGCCATGTGGAGAAGGCCGTGCCATTTCTCGCCCGGCTCCGGCAGCCGGGCTCCTTTTTCGAGGAGAAGATCGACGAACTCAGCTTTGCCGCGCCAGGCGGCCAGCTCCAGCGCCGAGGCCCCGAACTTATCGATGGCGTTGACGTCCGCTCCGGCGTCGATGAGGAGGCGGCCCGTGGCCGCCTGTCCGCGCTCGCGGGCGCAGAGGACGAGCGCCGTGCGCCCATAGTCGTTCTTCGTCTCCAGGGCGGCTCCCCTCTTGATGAGGGCCGCCGCGGCTTCCGGTCGGTTGTTCGCCGCCGCGGCCATGAGTGGTGTCTCGCCGGGCGCGCTCTTGGCCTCGAGTTCGGCGCCCTTGTCGATCAAGAAATCGATGAAGCCGGCGTCCCGTCCGCCAGCGGCGTAGTGTAGGAGCGTCATCCCTTGCCCGTCGCGGGCCTCAACGAGTTGGGGCGTCTTCTCGATCAAGTCCTTGACGGCCGCGACGTCGTTTTTGCTGAGCAGCTCGAAAACATCCTGGGATCGGGCCGCCGGCGCGAGCGCCAGAGGGAGGATCAGGATAACGGACAGCTTTTTCATGGGTATCATTTGGGGACTCCTATCCATCGAGGCGTCCGGATCACATACTGCCGGTACGCTTGGCCGAATTTCTCCAGGCAATAGCCTTCCTCCTGGATGGCTTGATACCGCTGGAGGACGATGGTGATGAGGGTGATCAGCGTGAACAGCCAGGACGCGGCGGCGACGCTGACGGCGGTATAGACGAGGATCATGGAGAGATACATCGGGTGCCGGGAAAAACGATAGATCCCGCCGGTGAACGGCTCTCCGGCCTCGGTTCGGGCCACACTGAACGTGGCCAGGACAAGTAACATCAGGCCGCCGCCGAAGATCGACAGCCCCGCGGAGAACCAGGGCGTCCCCGTCCGCAGCGGCAGGAAGATGGAATACAAAGTCGCGCCTATCCAGAGGAGCTGGGTCGATAAGCTCAAGGCTTTCGCCTTGCGGCCTTGCCTGAGATCGGCCGGATGGCCCGTCCGGGCGGCGAAACGGCCGGGGAGAACGATGACCGCCAGCCATTGCAGGGGGAAGACCATCATGAAGAGCCAGCCGTTGCAGAGGCCAAGCTCAAAGGACGGCGTCAACGACATCGGCATGCTCCTTGCCCGCCAGAGACCGCCGCCCTCGTGGATGGATCGCCTCGGCGGATCATGGCCCTGCGGCTTCAGCGCTTCGGAACGGGAAGATAGCAGGCCCAGCCGTCCCAGGCCGGGTCGTCGGTGAGGCGCACGGGATTGCCGCCGTCCAGGTCGACCTGGTAGACCTCGAAATTGCCGTCCCGGACGCTTTGGAGGACGATGTGCCGGCCGTCGGGCGACCACATCGGGTTTTCGTCGCGCGTTTCGACCGCGGTGACCGCCCGGTCGCCGGTGCCGTCGGGCTTCATCAC
>JAWOHF010000304.1:0-10959 GCA_046496285.1 Candidatus Aminicenantota bacterium | reverse complement strand
ACTCATTACGTCAAATAATAACGTAATCAAAGGTCTTAAAATCATTAACTTTCCCACCCGGCGGGTCGAACTCAAGGAAGGGATCTGGAACGGCTCGTCCCACGATGCCAACCTGAAGCTGATCAATATCCCGGTGCTCAAACATCACGACACGGGCGGCTCCGAGATCACCGGGGCCCTCAAGCATGTCTACGGCATCCTCTCGATGGCCGACGGCCAATCGGGATTCCGGCACTACGCCGGGCTTGGCGAGACCTGCGGCAAGATGTTCGTCTCCGTCCACACCCCGGTCCTGAACATCGTGGACGCTATCTGGGTGCCCTTCAGCTCCCTCACCGGGTATCCGGCCTCGACGACCTTCCGGGCCAACCAGATCGTCGCCAGCCAGGACCCGGTGGCCCTCGACCACTGGGCCGCCAAGCACATCCTCTATCCCATCAACAACAACGAGCGGCACCATCCGGATTTTGCCGGGATCGACGCCTGGCTGACCGCCGCCCGCGACACCATCAACGGCCGGGGCGGTTTCGACCTGGCTGCCCGCGGCATCCAGGTCCGGACGATGACCAAGACCGAATCCGACATGAGGCTTTTCGAGACCGTTCCATGAGGGACCCGGGCAAGGTCATCGAAGCCGGCGGCCGGGAATTCCTGCTGCGGGTCGAGACCTCCGCCCGGCCCTCGGATTACCTGATGTATGAGGACCTCCGCAACGAGGTCTGGGGGTTTCCCGAGGACCACATGTCCGGGACCCGGAACATGATGTGCGAGAGCTTTCTCCACGAGGGGGGCAGCCTGTTCATCGGGGCCTTCGCCCGGGGCGAAAAGGGGGACTTTCCGGTTGACGCCGGGCACCTGGCCGCGTTCTGCTACGGCTTCGTCGGCGTCCGCGACAAGGAGGTCGGCTTCCGCGACCCGGCCAACCTGCGCTTCTACTCCCAATTCGCCGCCGTCCGGAGCCGGTTCCAGGGCCTGGGGCTGGGGATCCGGCTCAAGGAGTTCCAAGGGGAGGCGGTCCTCGGCCTTCTCGGCGTCGGGACCATCATCTGCACCTACGACCCCCTGACCGCCGTCAACGCCCTTCGGAACGTCCGCCATTTTGGCATGGAGGTCCTCGAGTACCGGGTGGCGACCTACGGTGAGTACGGGGGCCACCTCAACAGGCTCGACGTCCCCACGGACAGGTTCCTGATGTCCTGGGACCTCAGGCGGAAGACCCCGGAGGCCACTCGGACCGTCGGACCGGTTCCCCGTGACGCGGGCCGGGCCGTCCGGACCGGCACCCGGCGGGTCAAAGGCCTGACCCGGGAGCTCGAGCTCGAGGTCGTCGAAGCCGTCGAGCTCGACCGGCCGGGAAAGACCGTACGCGTCCCCATCCCCTCCGACTTTTATGTCATGCTCCGCGAGACGGACGTCGAGGACCCCGGCGTGCGGCGGATCCCCGTGGATTGGAGGGCGGCGACGCGCCGGGCGTTCACGGCGCTCCTCGAGCGCGGCTACCGGGTCGTCGATTTCCGGCGCCGGGAAGCGGGCGCCTCCGGGGGCGAGTACCTCCTGATATCTTGACGAGAAAGGAAGACTTATGAGATCACCGAAGTTCGCGAGAAGCGCGCTGGCCGCGGCCGTCGGCCTCGGCCTTTGCCTGGCCGGGTGCCGGGCGCCGGCCGCCAAAACCGTCGAACAGAGAGCCCTCGACCTTCACCGGCGGATGCTGACCGTCGACACCCACTGCGACACGCCGTTCAACCTGCTGCGCACGGACTGGAAGATCGGCGACCGCCATGACGGCGCCGACCGCCGGAGCGGCAAGATCGACCTGCCCCGGATGAGAGAAGGCGGCCTCGACGCGGAGTTCTTCGCGGCCTTCGTCGGCCAGGGCCCGCGGACGCCGGAAGGCTACGGGAGGGCCAAAGACCGGGCCCTCCAGGCCATCGACGCCGTCCGGAAGATGACCGTGGAATACGCGGACCAGATCGGCCTGGCCCTGATCCCGGACGATGCCCGCCGCTTGAAAAAGGAAGGGCTGCTCTCGGCCTTCATCGGCATGGAGAACGGGTATCCCCTGGGCCTGGACGCCTCCCTCGTCGAGTCCTTTTTCGACCTGGGCGTCCGCTACATCACCCTCTGCCATTCCTCGGACAACGATATCTGTGATTCTTCCACGGACCGCCGCGATCCCCAGGACAACGGCCTGAGCGATTTCGGCCGCAAGATCGTCGAGGAATGCAACCGGGTCGGCATGATGGTCGACATCTCCCACGCTTCCGACAAGTCTTTCTTCGACGTCCTGGCCGTGACCAAGGCCCCGGTCATCGCCTCCCATTCCAGCTCCCGGGCCGTCTGCGACAACCCCCGCAACCTGTCGGACGACATGCTCAGGGCCCTGGCCCGCAACGGCGGCGTCATCCAGATCTGTTTCCTATCCGCCTACGTCAAAGCTCCGGTGCCCAACCCCGAGCGGGACGCGGCCATGAAGGCCCTCGAGGTCAAGTACGGCCCGCTCCGCGCGGTCCAGGATGAGGCCCTTCGGGCCCAGGCCATGGCCGAGAGGGAAGCCATCTACCGCGAATTCCCTCCCGACCGGGCCACCGTCGCCGACCTCGTGGACCACATCGACCATGTCAAGAAGGTCATCGGGGTGGATTACGTCGGCATCGGCACCGACTTCGACGGCGGGGGAGGGGTCGACGGGTGTGACGACGTCAGCGGGATGATCCATGTCACCGAGGAGCTCATCCGCCGCGGTTACAGGGACAGGGAGATCGAAAAGATCTGGGGAGGGAACTTCATCCGCGTCTTCCAGAAGAACCTCGACCTGGCCGGAAGGTGAGCCGTTTGTGCATTTTTTCCCGGTTTTGGCTATGATGAATACGCTCCCATGGTGAATTTTCGCTCCCGCCCGAACCGGACCGCCGTCGCTTTCGGCCTGGCATTCCTCCTCGCCGGCGCGGCCTTCTCCGGCTCGCTGATCCAAAAAAAGCCCGGGGCCAGCCCTCGCCCGGGAGGCACGCTGCGGGTCATGGCCTTCCTGACCCCCTTCAACCCGAACTTCGACCCCGCCTCACCCGCCCACTACTTCATCTGCGAGCAGCTCTTCGACGGCCTGGTCCGGTTCGACGACCGTTTCACCCCGATGCCTGCCCTGGCGGAGTACTGGACGATCTCCGAGGACGGCAAGCGCATCACGTTCTTCCTCCGCAAGGGCGTGACCTTCCACAACGGCCGGGCCCTGACGGCCTGGGACGTCAAGTTCTCTCTCGAGAGGCTCGTCCAGAACAGGCCGGGGATCACGCACTACCAGTATTTCACGCGCACGGTCGTGGGGGCCGAGGAATACTGGCAGGGCTTGGCCGATGACGTCGCCGGCTTCAGGGTCGTGGACGACTCCACGTTCGAGATCCAGTGGACGCGGCCCTTTGTCACCGGCCTTCACCTCTTGGGCATGTACTATTGCAAGATCCTGCCCAAAGACCTCGTCGAATCCCAGGGGCGCGGCTTCTTCCAGAAACCCGTCGGCACCGGCCCCTTCAAGTTCGACCACTGGCTGAGAAGCCCCCAACTGGAGGTCCTGGGCGTCCGGCTCGTGCGGAACGCGGCCTATTTCGGGAAGAGGCCCTACCTGGCCGCACTCGAATACAGCCCGCATTTCACGGACGACCAGTTCGAGCAGGGCAGCGTTCACCTGATCTCGGTGAGATCCGAAAGGATGCTCCACAGGGATTTCCAGATCCTGGAGAACGACACTCTGAAGTCCGCCTTCCTGGCCCTGAGCTGCGAGATCCCTCCCCTCAACCGCCCGGAGGTCCGCCGGGCCCTGGCCCTCGGCCTCGACCGGACCCGGCTGGCCGAAGCCTGCTCGACCGCGGCCTCCATAGCCCGCCCCCTGGACAACTACATCCCTCCCCGCCTGCCCGGTTTTTACCCCCGGTCGCTCAGTCCCATCCATGATCCGGACAAGGCCAGGATGCTCCTGGACCGTCTTCTGCCCGAGAGCGGCAGAAAAACCCTCGAGCTGACGCTCCTTCTTCCCTCCCCGAGGCAGGACACCCATTCCCGGCTCATCCAGGAGCTGGAGCGGCAGCTCGGCGGGATGGGCATCAAGCTCTCTTCAAGATACCTGAAGAAGCCCGAGGACATCGGGGGGGTCCGGGTGCCCTATCTCAAGCTGCTCGAATACAGCATGGATTTTCCGGACCCCGAGAACATCATCGTCCCTCTGTATCATTCCCGCTCCATCGTCAACCAGCTCAATGCCCGCTATGCCAGCCCGCGGCTCGACGCTCTGCTCGAGCAGTCCGAGGTCGAGCGGAGCTGGGATAAGCGGACCGCCCTGTTCAGACAGGTCGAAAAGCTCCTGTTCGAGGAAGTGCCCTCGATCCCTCTCTATTCGGAGAGGATACGGATAGCCCTTCTGCCTCGCGTGCGGGGGGCCAAGCTGCCGGCCCTGGGATTCATCTTCCTGGACACCAAGGAGATCTGGCTGGAGAAATGAGCGGGGTTCGATGAAGCTCAAGCTGTCGATCTACACGCGGTTCGTCTTCTGGATCACCTTCCTTCTCTGCATCCTCTTCGGGGCCGTCCTGTTCGTCATCCAGCGGATGGAGGCCCGGACACTCTTCGAGGAGACCCGCGTCCGGGCCGAGCTCCAGGCCGGCCACATGGCCGAGGTCAACCTCCCCGGGCTCATGATGTCGGATCAAAGCGCGGTCCAGAAATACGTCGACGATCATGTCAGCGACGACCTCCCCTACATCGTCTTTTATGACAAGCCGGGCCGGCCCTGGGCCGCCAACGAGTTCATCCTTTCCTACGGCGATATCTACAGGTCCAGCCACTTCGACGAAAAAAACGCCGTCCCCGGCGACAAGGAATACCGGAGGAAAAGGATCCGGCTCGGGGACCGCTGGCTGAGGGTCCTGGAGGTCGAGATCCCCATCTTCGCGCCGGGGGGCGGGTCGAAATGGGCCTCGGTCAAGGTCGGCCATTCCCTCGAGCCCATGTATGCCCGGGTCCGCAGCAGCTCGACGGCCCTGGTCCTCATCGGGGTCACCGGCCTGCTCCTGGGGATCCTCGGGACGACGGTCCTGGCCAGGAGGATCACCCGTCCCATCCACCGGCTCGTGGACGGGACGGTCAGGATCGCGAAAGGGGATTTCTCCCACGTCATCCCCATGTCCTCGAGGGACGAGATCGGTGAGCTGGCCAGGAGCTTCAACGAGATGACCTCGCGGCTTCTCGAGGCTCGGGAGCGCATGGAAGCGGCCAACCGCAAGCTCGTCCAGGCAGAGAAACTGGCTTCCATCGGACGCCTGGCTGCGACCATCGCCCACGAGATCCGCAACCCCCTGACCTCCGTCAAGCTCAACGTCCAAAAAGTGGCCGAGGACGGGACGCTCGACCCCGTCGTCCGGGAGCACCTCGGATTGTCCCTCGAAGGCATCGACCAGATCGAGAGGTTCATCAAAGAGCTCCTCAATTTCACCCGGGTCTCGGAGCTGGCCCTGGTGAGATTCCCTCTGGAACAGGTCGTCGACGAGTCGCTCAAGATGATCCAGGACGTGTTCCGGCAGCGGGGGGTCGTCGTGGAGAAGCGCTACGCGCCGGGCCTGACTCCCGTGCTCGTCGACGGCCAAAAGATGCGCCAGGTGTTCCTCAACGTCCTGCGCAACGCCCACGAGGCGCTGGAGGACGGAGGGCGCATCTCCGTGACCGTGGACACCACCGAAGAGGACGGACGGAGCTGCATCCGGGTCCGGATCGCGGACGACGGGCCGGGCATCCCCGAGAAGGACCGGGAGAACATCTTCGAGCCGTTCTTCACGACCCGTCCGGCCGGGTTCGGGCTCGGGCTGGCCAATGCCCGAAAGATCGTCGAACAGCACAACGGCTCCATCCGGGTGGCCGCCGAGGACGGCCGGGGGGCCTGTTTCGTCATCCAGATCCCGGCGGAGGAGGGGGCATGAGATCCATCCTGATCATCGAGGACGACGCCCTGGTCCGCAAGACGCTGGCCTCCCAGCTGGCCAAACACGGCTTCGAGGTCTTCGCCGCGGGCACGGGGGAGGAGGGCGTGCGGGTCTTCGGGGAGGCCGCCCCCGACCTCGTGCTCCTCGACGTCCGCCTCCCCGACACGGACGGATTGGACGTCCTGCGCAGGATCAAGGACAAGAACCGCCGGGCCGTCATCCTGGTCATGACGGCCTTCGACGACATGAAGACGACGGTCGAGGCCATCAAGCTCGGGGCCTTCGAATACCTTGTCAAGCCCCTCGACGCCACCGAGCTCGAGCTGACGATCGACAAGGCCTTTCAGGTGCGGGCCCTCGAGGAAAAGGTCAGCTACCTCGTCGAGGAGAAGCAGAAGGAATACACCATCGACAACATCATCGGCCGCTCGGCCGGGATGAGAGCCGTTTTCAAGCTTATCGGGTCGGTGGCCAACACCCGGGCCAACGTCCTCATCCAGGGGGAGAGCGGCACAGGCAAGGAGCTGGTGGCCAAGGCCATCCACTACAACAGCCCCTGGCGGGAGGAGCCGTTCATCGTCATCAACTGCTCGGCGATCTCCGACACCCTGCTCGAGAGCGAGCTCTTCGGCCACGTCAAGGGCGCCTTCACGGACGCCCACTGCGAGACCAGGGGAAAGTTCGAGATCGCCGGCAAGGGGACGCTTTTTCTCGACGAGGTCGGCGACGTCTCGCCCAATCTCCAGTCCAAGCTCCTGCGGGTCATCGAAAGCCGGGACTTCATGAAGGTCGGGGGGGAAAAGGTCCTCAAGACCGAGGCCCGGATCACCGCCGCCACCAACCAGAACCTCAGGGGCCTGATCGAGAAGGGCAAGTTCCGGGAGGACCTGTACTACCGGCTCAAGGTCGTCGAGATCCAGCTGCCCCCTCTCCGGGACAGGCGCGAGGATATCCCCGATCTGATTGCCTACCTCCTCGAAAAGATCAACCGGGAGCTCCGGCGCAACGTCCGTAAGGTCCCGCCCGAGGTCATGAGGATCCTGACCGAGATCCCCTGGAAGGGCAACGTCAGGGAGCTCGAGAACGCCCTGACCCGGGCCGTCATCCTGGCCAAGGGCGATGTCTTGCTCAAGGAGAACCTGCCTCTCGATACGGAGGAAAAGCGCTCTTTTTCCGATGAGCTCGTGCCCCTGGACCGGGTCGAGAAGGATTATATCCAGCACGTGCTGAGCTCCGTCAAGGGCAGCAAGACCCGGGCCAGTCAGATCCTCGGCATCAGCCGGCCGACGCTCGACAAGAAGATCAAGGAATACGGCTTGGACCTCGGGGGGAACGGCTGACAGAAGGGCGCGTAAACTCCCTTTCCGGCCCGTAAACTATCTTGGGCCGGGCCTCTCCGTCCGCCTCCCCAGCGCCTCGTTTTCCCCTGATGAACAGGTATTCGAAGTTGGCATGAAACCTGCAGTTTTAGGGTGCGAAGACTTAGATGAGGTTTTGAACATGGCAGCCAAGAAGATCGTGGTCGTGGACGACGACAAGAACATCCGGAAAACTTTCGACCTTCTCCTCGGAAAAAAATACAAGGTTTATTCCGCGAAGGACTCCAAGGAGGCCCTGACCAGGCTCAGGAATTCCCCGGCGGACCTGGTCATCGCCGATTACAAGCTTCCCGACGGCAACGGCTTGGATCTCATCAAAAAGCTCCGGGCCGCGGGCTTCGAAGGCGGGGCCATGCTCATCTCCGCTCATCCCGACCTGGTCCCGGTCGAGGACATGAGCCGCTTCGCCATCAGCCATTTCTTCGTCAAGCCGCTCGACCTCGTGCTCCTCAACGTCTCGATCGACCGGGCCCTTGAACCCAAGGAACCCGCCGAGTCGGCGGCCTGAGTCTACCTTTTTCCGCCGAGGGGGTCTTCAGGGGGATGTCACCCCAAAAAAGCTCAGGTTGACTCGGCGTGGGCGTTCTTTCTACAATAGCCCCTCACCCAAACAGTAGGAGGTCGGTCCATGCATCTTCCGTCAGGTCTACCGCGGCGGGATTTCTTCAAGTATCTTTTGGCCGGTTCGGCCGTCTCCGTGTCCGCTCTGGACGCGCTCAACGCGGGCATCGCCCAGAGCATCACGACGCTCAACCAGAAATACCTGGACGACGAGGCGCCCGACGGCGTCTACTGGGAGGGGGTCCGGGATCTCTTCGAGTTCGAGGACCGGTTCATCATGATGAACAACGGGACCCTGGGCCCCATGCCCAAGCCCGTCTTCAACACCCTCACCCGTTACTTCCGCGTCCAGATGACCAATCCTTACGACGGTTACAGCTACCTGCCGACGTTCAAAGAGTCCGTCCGGGCCAAGCTGGCGGCCTTCATCCACGCCTCGCCCGAAGAGGTGTCCCTGACGACCAATACGACCGAAGGGGTCAACATCATCGTCCACGGGCTCGACCTCCGGGAGGGGGACGAGGTCCTCGTCACCAGCCTTGAACACCCCGGCCATATCAATCCCTGGATGCTCAGAGCGAAGAGGCACGGGATCAAGGTCACCGAGGTGCCCATGCCGCTGTTTCCGAAGTCGGTCGAGGAGATCGTCGCCGCCTTCGAGGCCGCCATCACCCCGCGGACCAGGATCATCAGCATCAGTCACACGGTGTTCATCACCGGCCTGATCATGCCGCTCAAGGAGCTCAGCCAGCTGGCCCACGACAAGGGGCTCCTCATCCTGGCCGACAGCGCCCACGGGCTGGGCATGATCGACCTCAACATGAAGGAGATGGGCGTCGATTTCTTCATGTCCAGCCCCTACAAGTGGCTCGGGGCCCCGACCGGGATCGGGCTCCTCTATGTCCGCAAAGAGGCCTTGGACAAGGTCTGGCCGACCATCGTGTCCTCCGGCTGGGAGACGAACAAGGCGGCCAGCAAGCTCGACCCCCAGGGACAACGGTCGGACGCTTTCGTCTTCGCCCTCGACGAGGCCCTCAATTTCCAGAACCGCATCGGCCGGACGCGCATCGAACGAAGGATCAAGGTCCTAGCCGGCCGCCTGAAACAGGAGCTGGCGAAGATACCGGGCGTCAAGGTCCACACGCCGGTCGACCCTTATCTCAGCGCCGGGCTGACGGCTTTTTCGATGACGGGGGCCAATCCCGCCAAGCTCGTCGACTATCTTCGCGAGAAGCACAACCTGGTCGTGCGGACGACCGGGAATCAGGCCGCCGGCACCTATGGCGTCCGGGTCTCCACCCCCATCTACATCTCGACGAAAGAGGTGGACATGGTCGTCGACGGGGTCAGGACGCTGATGTCCCGCAAGGCCTGATCGAAACCTCCGCGTAAACGAAATTTACAGCGCGGCAAGGGAATTCCCTGTGCCGGCCCCCCCTCTCCAGAGGAAAAGCGCCACACCCGTTTGGCACGATTTATGCTGATCGTATGGTGGAGCGACAGAGAGCTTGCCATGACAGGTAACGGACAAAGCACCCTGAGAGACGGCTCGATGGCTACGTTGCTAAGCCCCCATTCCCATAATACCCTTCCATAACCCTCCTTCTTTCAGTTTCGGAGCGAGGGGCGCCGCGGGGGGCGCCCCTCCTCCCCTTCCGCTACAAATTCTCTATCCCCGTTGTGCGCCGCGATTGACTCGCTCTCCGGACCTGATGTAGCATTAGCCGGACGTCCGGGTGTCATCCCCAGAGACGTCCCTCATCGGCAAGGAGACCCGCGATGCGCACGACCGCCAAGAGCCCCCACCTTCCGTTCGGAGACCAGCGCACGGCGCCCTGGTACGGCAAGGACATCATCTCCATCAAGCAGTTCAGCCGGTCCGACCTGGAATACATCTTCGCTGTGGCCCACGAGATGCGGGTCATGGTCGAGCGGGTCGGCACCTTCGACCTGCTCAAGGGCAAGATCCTGGCCAACCTGTTCTACGAGCCGTCGACCCGGACCTCGTCGTCCTTCCTGGCGGCCATGGAGCGGCTCGGCGGCAACGTCATATCCATCAGCGAAGTCCGCTATTCGTCGGTGGCCAAGGGCGAGAGCCTCCCCGACACCGTCCGGACGCTGGAGTGCTACGCGGACGTCATCGTCATCCGCCACCCCGAGCTCGGCTCGGCGGCCATCGCCGCCCAGGCCGCCCGAAAGCCGGTCATCAACGCCGGGGACGGGGTCGGCGAGCACCCGACTCAGGCCCTGCTCGACGCCTTCACCATCCACGAGGAGCTGGGAAGCCTGGAGAACCTGACCGTGACCATGGTCGGCGACCTCAAGTACGGCCGGACCGTCCACTCGCTGTCCCGGCTGCTTTCGCTCTACAACGCCAAGCTCCACTACGTCTCGCCCGAGGCCCTGCGCATGCCCCCCGAGATCATCGCCGAGCTCGAGGCCAAGGGCATCTCCCAGACCGAGCACCGGACCCTGGACAAGATCCTCTGGGAGACGGACGTGCTGTACATCACCCGCGTCCAGCGGGAGAGGTTCCCGAGTGAGGACGTCTACGAGTCGGTCAAGGACGCCTACGTCATCAACGCGGAGGTGATGAAAGGGGCCAAGCCGCGGACGATCGTCATGCACCCCCTGCCGCGGGTCAACGAGATCAGCGTCGATTTCGACGACGACCCCCGGGCCGCTTATTTCCGCCAGATGGAGTACGGCCTCTACGTCCGGATGGCCCTGCTGGCCATGGTCCTGGGCAAAACCTAGGTTTGACCGCGCCCCGTCAATCGCTTAAACTGGCCTCTCGCTGACTGGAGGAGGCCTGTCATGATGAACACCCGCCGGATGAGGTCATTTCTGGCCGCCGCTCTGCTGGCCGGCCTGGCCGCCGGTCTCGCTTTCGGACAGAGGACCGGCTATACGCGGGAAGAGTTCTCCCGCCGCCGGAGCGTCCTGATGGACCGCCTTCGGGACGGCGCGGTCATCCTCTTCGGCGATGCCGAGGCCCCCGCCGGCACCCATTTCCGCCAGGACAACGACTTTTTCTACTTCACCGGGAACGG
>JAWOHF010000270.1:0-6922 GCA_046496285.1 Candidatus Aminicenantota bacterium | reverse complement strand
TCGGACCCGGCCGTCGGCACGAGGTCGAGCTCCTCCGCCACATCCCGATAGGCGGCGGTCTGCTCGGGCGTGTGGTAGAAGGTGTAGACCTCCATCCCGACGAGCCCCCGCTCCTTGAGGAAGCGGGCGTCCTCGCCGGTCGTCTGCTGGAAATAGGCCCCCGGATGGGCCAGCACCGGGACCCCCCCGGTCCCGGGCGCCATCTCCAGGACGTCGAGCAGCTCGATGTACTTCTTGGGAACGAATGCGGCCTTGCCCTCGGCGAAGTATTCCTTATAGAAGAGGTACGGGGCGATGGCCCGGTTCTTCCTACGGGTGAAGAACTCGAGGGCCGGGTTGTTCTCGTTCTCCGGGTTCTCCAGTAGGATCTGGGCGATCTTGACGCCGAGGGGGGCGGCCCCGTTGGATTTCTCCCTGACCTCGTCCCAGGAAAGAGCAAAGCCCAGCTTCCGGGCCTTCTCGACCCGCTCGCGGGCCTCGTCCATCCGGCACCGCGTCTGGCTGTCGATGACCGCGGCGATCGCCGGGCTGGTCCAATCGACGAAAGGCAGGAGCAGATGGAACTCGCGCCCCCCGAACAGGGTGGTCACCTCGATGCCCGGGATCATCTCGACCCCGGCCTCCCCGGCCAGCTCGACGGCCTCCGGGTAGGCGGCCACCGTGTCGTGATCGGCGATGGACATCGCCCGCAGGCCCTTCTCGCGGGCCATCCCGACGAGCTCGGCCGGCGAAAAATCGCCGTCGCAACTCCGGTTGGAGTGGATGTGGAAGTCGACCCGTCCGCTCATGACAGGTCGTGTCGGCCGGTCAGGAGCCGGTAGATCTCCAGGTACTTTTCCGACGTTCTGGCGACGATCTCCTCCGGGAGGACCGGCGGGGGCGAGTTCTTGTCCCAACCCGTCGTTTCCAGGTAGCTGCGGACGAATTGCTTGTCCAAGCTGGGCTGGGACTTGCCCGGCTCGTAGGTCGCCAAGGGCCAGAACCGCGAGGAGTCGGGCGTGAAGACCTCGTCGATCAGGATGAGCTCGTCGCCGTCAAGCCCGAACTCGAACTTGGTGTCGGCGATGATGATGCCCTTGGAGATGGCGAACAGGGAGGCCTTCTGGTAGAGCTCGAGGCTCACCTTGCGCAGCTTCTGGGCCAGCTCGGACCCGGCGATCTTCTGGACGTCCTTGAAGGAGATGTTCTCGTCGTGTCCGTGCTCGGCCTTGGTCGAAGGGGTGAAGAGGGGCTCTTCGAGCCGGGCGGACTCTTTGAGGCCCTTGGGGAGCTTGATGCCGCTCATCTTGCCCGCGGCCTGGTATTCCTTCCAGCCGGAGCCGGAGATGTAGCCCCGGACGACGCACTCGACGGGGATGACCTTGGTTTTCTGGACGAGCATGGACCGCTTCGCGAGCACGTCCTGGTACGGAAGCAGGGAGTCGGGAAAATCCTTGAATTCGGTGGCGATGAGGTGGTTGGGGCAGACCAGGCGGACGAAATCGAACCAGAACTTCGAAAGCTGGGTCAGGACCTTCCCCTTCTGCGGGATGAGGGACGGCAGGACCCAGTCGAAGGCCGAGACGCGGTCCGTGGCGACGATCAGGAGCAGGTCGTCGACCTCGAAGATATTGCGGACCTTTCCCTTCTTATAAAGGGGAATGCCGGGCAGGTCGATATCACCGATCTGACGTTCCATGATGGTCTCCTTTGTGGTCATTAAAGGATAATGAAATCATCCCCAAAATGCAAATGCGCGAGGCTCAGGCGGCGCCGGACGACGGCCGCAGGCCGATGAAGTTGACCATGCGGCGCTCCTCTCGGTGGTCGCGGCGGTAGGACAGGAGCGACAGCTCGCAGTGGGTGCAGACCGCCCCGGTGTCGAGGATATTCTCTTTTCGTATGCCCAGTCCCTCGAGAAGCCAGATGTTGGAGGCCCGCAGGTCGAGCATGTACCTGCCGCGGCCGCCCGGGCATTCGGCCAGGATGGACGGGGGGAACCCCGCCCGGAGGAACGACGTCCGGACCTCCGGCCCGACCTCGTAGCAGGTCGAGCCGATGCAGGGGCCGAGCGCGGCCAGCATGTCCCCCGGAGCCGAGCCGTAGTCCCGGGCCATGGCCTGAACGGCCTTCTCGAGGATCCGCTCCTGGGTCCCCCGCCAGCCGCAGTGGACGGCCGCGACGGCCCGGTTCCCTTCGTCCACGAGGAAAGCCGGCAGGCAATCGGCCGTCCGGACGACGAGGAGCAGGCCGGGCACACGGGTCATCAGCGCGTCCCCTTCGAGGCGTCCTGCGGGCGCCGCGTCGATCCGATGGGCGAGGTCCGAGTGGACCTGGCGCATGATCACGGGCCGGAAGCGTTCGAACCCGGCCGCCGCGCGGAGGTCTTCCTCCTGCCAACCGGCCGTGCCGAACCCGTGGACGAGCCACGGCAGGCCCTCGAGCCGGGGGACCGTGAGATAGGGGCGCGCGTCTTCGCTCATGGCCCCAGTATAGCCGCAAAGGACCCCCCGGCTCAAGTCGCCGGCGCTTGTCATTTGAGGCCCAAGCTCGTATGATGAGGCCACGATGACCTCCAAGGGAGCGCCCAGGACCGTCCTTCTTCTTTTCGCCATGTTATTCATTCTCTTCGGAGCCGTCCGCCTCGAGCCCCAGGAAAGGCCCCGGGTCCGGGAATTCGGGCTCGTGGTCGGCGTGCTGGAGCCCGGCCCCCTGAACGCCATCACGGACGTCGCCGGGGTCCGGGTCGGCCACGTGACCATCATCGAGGGCCGCCAGGTGCGGACCGGGGTCACGGCCGTCATGCCCCACGACGGGAACCTCTTCCAGGACAAGGTCCCGGCCGCGATCTCCGTGGCCAACGGCTACGGCAAGCTGACCGGCATCACCCAGGTCCGGGAGCTGGGCACCCTCGAAACGCCCGTCGTCCTGACCAACACCCTGAGCGTCCCGGCGGCGGCCGAGGCCCTCATCGACTGGACGCTCGGCCTTCCCGGTAACGAGCGGGTCGAGTCCGTCAACCCGGTCGTCGGCGAGACCAACGACGGCTGGCTCAACGACATCCGCGGCCGGCACGTCACCAAGGCCCATGTCCTCGAGGCCGTCCGCAAAGCCGCCGGAGGGCCGGTGGCCGAGGGCGCCGTCGGGGCCGGGACGGGGACGACCTGCTTCAGCTACAAAGGCGGCATCGGGACGGCCTCCCGCCGGCTGCCGGCCGGCCGGGGCGGGTGGACCGTCGGCGTCCTCGTCCAGACCAACTTCGGGGGCGTCCTGACCATCGGCGGCCTGCCTATCGGGCGCCTGCTGGGCGAAAGGCCGGACCAAGAGGCGTCTCCGGGCGACGGCTCGTGCATGATCGTCGTGGCCACCGACGCTCCGCTCGACGCCAGGAACCTCGAGCGCCTGGCCAAGCGGGCCCTGCTCGGCATCGCCCGGACCGGGGGATACTTCTCGAACGGCAGCGGCGATTACGCCATCGCCTTTTCCGCGGCCCCGGGCGTGCGGCTCGCCCACCGCGCGCAGGAACGGACCCGGACCGTCACCCTGCTCCGGGACGAGAACATGTCGCCGTTGTTCCAGGCCGCCGCCGAGGCCGCCGAGGAGGCCATCCTCAACTCCCTCTTCAAGGCGGTCCGGACCGAGGGCCGGGACGGCCGCGTCGCCGAAGCGCTGCCCCTCGACCGGTTGCGCGAGCTCCTGAAATGAGCGGACCCCGGCTGAAGACCATCGGCGTCCTGGGCGGGATGGGCCCGGAGGCCACCGGCTATTTTTTCGATCGGCTCGTCGCCAACACCGCCGCCGGCACGGACCAGGGCCACGTCCCCGTCGTCGTCGTCAGCCGGCCTCAGATCCCGGACCGGACCGAGGCCATCCTGCACGGGGGCCGCAGCCCCCTCCCCTTTCTCCTGCGCGCCGCGGAAGCCCTGCGCCGGGCGGGGGCCGATCTCATCGTCATGCCCTGCATCAGCGCCCACTATTTTCGCCCCGGCCTGGCCGCTCGCTCCGCGCTCCCGGTCCTCGACCTCCTCGAGGAGACCCTGGAGGCCGTCCGGCGCATGCGCCCCCCGGTCGACACGATCGGCCTCATCGCCACGACCGGCACGGTCCGCTCCAGGATCGTCCATGACCGCTTCGAGCCGGCCGGCCTCCGCGTCCTCGTCCCGTCCGCAGCGGAGCAGAGACGACTGATGACCGCCATCTGCGGAAGGCGAGGCGTCAAGGCGGGATTTACGGAAGGCCCGCCGCGGGAGACCTTGCTCGACACGGCCGCGGCGCTCGTCCGGCGCGGCGCCCGGGCCATCCTGGCCGGCTGCACCGAGGTCCCGCTCGTCCTCCGCGCCCGGGACCTCTCCGTGCCGCTCGTCGAGCCCATGGACATCGGCGCCCGGGCGGCCGTCCGCCGCGCCGGCGGCCGCCTCAAGGGCTGAGCCCCGCAGGTATTGACTTCTTCCTCCCAATCCGGTATAAAAGTGCGGGATTTTCCCCCGTGAGGAGGTGAAGGTTTTTGGCTTTTGTCATACTTGACGAAGGTGAAAATCTGGAGTCCGCTCTGCGCCGTTTCAAGCGGCGGGTCCAACAGGAAGCGATCATCAAAGAGATCAAGAAGCACTCCGTGTATTTCAAGCCCGGAGAAAAGCGGCGGATGAAGGAAGCCCAGGCTCGCAAGCGCATGAGGCGGCGGATCAAGAGAGACCGCGACATCGATTATTGAGACCTTTCATCTCCCCGGCGTGTTTTCTTCTTAGTCCCGTCCAGTGAGGGCGGCGCCGCCGCAAGGGGCGCGGCCCATTTTTGAAAAGGGAGCCCGGCGACGCGCAAACCCGATTGGCTCAAGGTCCGGCTTCCGTCCCATGGGAACTTTTTCCTCGTCTCGGAGATCCTGAAACAAGGCGGTCTCCATACGATCTGCGAAAGCGCCCGCTGTCCGAACATCGGCGCATGCTGGGAACGGAAGACGGCGACATTCCTCATCCTTGGGGACACCTGCACCCGGAACTGCGCATTCTGCGCCGTCGCCAAGGGCCGGCCCGCCCCGCCGGACCCCGATGAGCCCGGGCGTGTCGCCGAGGCCGTCGCCGCTCTCGGATTGGCCTACGCCGTCCTGACCTCCGTGACCCGGGACGACCTCGCCGACGGGGGCGCGGCCCATTTCGCCGCCACGGTCCGGGCCGTCCGGGAGAGAAGCCCGGAGACCCGGGTCGAAGTCCTCATCCCCGATCTTCAAGGCGACGAGGCGGCTCTCGGCGCGGTCCTCGAGGCCGCGCCGGACGTCCTCAACCACAACCTGGAGACGACCGAACCCATGTATCCGGCGATCGGACGGCCCCGCGGGAACTACCGGCGGTCCCTGGGCGTCCTGAAGGCGGCCAAGGACCGGGGGGCCGCGACCAAGTCCGGCTTGATGATCGGGCTGGGCGAGGCCGAAGAGGACATCCTGCGGGCCTTCGCCGATCTTCGGGAGGTTGGGTGCGACCTCCTGACGATCGGTCAGTACCTGAGGCCGCGGGCGTCCAACCCGCCGGTCGCGAGATACTACACGCCGGACGAGTTCGCCTCGATCGGCGCGGCCGCCCGGGAGGCGGGGTTCACGAAAGTCCTGTCCGGGCCGCTGGTCCGGAGCTCGTTCGAGGCCGAAGGCCTGTATCAAGCCGTTCAGGAAAAGGAAGGCTCTCCATGCGGTATCTGATCTTCACGGACATCCACGGCAACCTGGAAGCGCTCCTGGCGATGTTCAAGTCCATCCAGAAGAAGCGGATCGACCGCTACATCTTCCTCGGCGATCTGGTCGGATACGGGGCCTCGCCCAACGAGGTCATCCAGAAGATCACGGCCCTCAAGCCCCTGTCCATCATCCGCGGCAACCACGACAAGGCCGTCTCGGGCCTCGATTCCGTCCAGACCTTCAACCCCATCGCCGCTTCGGCCATCTTCTGGACCAAGAGGAATATCACGGCCAAGAACCTGGAGTTCCTGACCCGGCTCAAGCAGGGCCCGGAGATCGTCGACGGCACCATCACCATCTGCCACGGCGCGCCGTTCGACGAGGACTATTACATCTTCGGGGAATTCGACGCCGCCGAGGCCTTTCTGGACATCCAGACGCCGGTCTGCTTCTTCGGCCACACCCATTTCCCCTACGTCTATTCCTCCAGGGACGGCGCCAAAGAGGGGACCTTCGTCGAAGGGAACGCTTTCGAGATCCGCCTCGAGAAGGGCGTCCGCTACCTCATCAATCCCGGGTCCGTGGGCCAGCCCCGCGACAGGAATCCCCGGGCGGCGTTCGCCGTCTACGACACCGAGACCCGGATCGTGAAGTTCCACCGCGTCGAATACGACATCGAGGGGGCCAAGAAGAGGATCATCGCCGAGGGGCTTCCCCCGGCTCTGGCCGAGCGGCTCAGCCTGGGAATTTGAGGCGGTCCGGCTACGGTCGCCCGCGGAACAGGCGCTCGCCGAGCGTCTCCCCCAGGAAGAACTTGAAAAAGAAGAAGTAGATGAGGACCAAGACCGCGTAGAGCAGGAGCATGGAGCCCGACATCGCGGCCAGGATGCCGAACAGGGTGGCGCCCATGGCGTGGGCCGCCAGCCACAGCGCAACGACCCAGAAAAGCCCGACGAACAGGACGTCGAAGGCCTTGGATTTCAGGTAGGCGGAGATGTTGAAGGGGGGCCGCTCGCCGGGCTCCTCCCGTTCTTCGGCGGCCTCGACGTCTTCCCGTTCCGGCTCGCGGACAGGAGGGGCCTCGCGGCGGTCCGTCCTCAGGAAGCCCCTGCGTTCCTCCTCGACCGTCTCCTCGACCCGCTCTTCCTCCACGGCCTCCCTGGCCGCAAGCTCCTCTTCGGCGTCCTGCTCGACCTCTTCCTCCGCGGCCGGGGCCTCGAAAGGCAGGGCGGCCTGCGTCACCCGTTCCGGGAAGCCGATGGTCGAGTCCGATGGCTTTTT
>JAWOHF010000214.1:0-7310 GCA_046496285.1 Candidatus Aminicenantota bacterium | reverse complement strand
GTGGTTCCCCAGGCCCGACTCCGGGTCCCAATCGCCGACGCCGTACGTCACCTCTCGGCCCGCCGGCCCCGCGCTCGACGCGACGACCGCCACCGCGACCCCGGCTACCGTCAAAGCGACGCCTGCCGCTATGAGGATGATCGTCCGCAGGCTGGTTCGTCTCATGTCACGCCTCTCTCTTCGCTTCGGTCCGCCCATCATAGCCGACTTAATTTGGGGACACAATACTCATTCCCCAATTACCGCCGCCTGAAGAAATAGTGAATGAGTATTGTGTCCCCAAATTTAATTGACGGGAAAGTCCGGCTGTGCTAGATTATCCCTCAATTTGAGCGGAACTTTCTCTCTTTTCTTTATTCTCCGCTGACTAATAATACTCGCCCGGGTTCGCCCGGACGACAAGGAGGGTTCTTATGGCTGACACCCTGTTTTGGCTGACCCCGATCGGCTCGGCGTTGGCCCTGTTCTTCGCCTGGCTCTTTTTCCGCAGGATGATGAAGGAAAGCGAAGGCACAGAACGCATGGCCCAGATCGCATCCTTCGTCCGCAAGGGCGCCATGGCCTACCTCAAGCAGCAGTACAAGGTCGTGACCCTGGTCTTCGTGGCCCTCGTCATCCTCCTGTCGTTCATGGCCTTCGTCCTCAAGGTCCAGAACCCCTGGGTGCCCATCGCCTTCCTGACCGGCGGCTTCTTCTCGGGCCTGGCCGGGTTCTTCGGCATGAAAACGGCCACCTACGCCTCGGCCCGCACGGCCTGGGCGGCCCGCAAGTCCCTGAACAGCGGGCTCAAGATCGCCTTCCGCAGCGGCGCCGTCATGGGCCTGACCGTGGTCGGCCTGGTCCTGCTCGACATCGCGGTCTGGTTCCTCGTCCTCCGGGCCTTCTACCCCCTGACCGACGACGGCCACAACCTGATCATCATCACCACGACCATGATCACCTTCGGCATGGGCGCCTCGACCCAGGCCCTGTTCGCACGTGTCGGAGGCGGCATCTATACCAAGGCCGCCGACGTCGGCGCCGATCTCGTCGGCAAGGTCGAGGCCGGCATCCCCGAGGACGACCCGCGCAATCCGGCCACGGTCGCGGACAACGTCGGCGACAACGTCGGCGACGTCGCTGGCATGGGCGCCGACCTTTACGAGTCCTACGCCGGCTCCATCCTGGCCACCATGGCCCTCGGCGCCGCCGCCTTCCTCGGCCGGGGGACCCTCCAGCTCAACGCCGTCGTGGCCCCGATGGCCATCGCCGCCGCCGGGACGCTGCTGTCCATCCTCGGCATCCATCTCGTCCGGACCCGCGAGGACGCGACCCAAAAGAACCTCCTCAGCGCCCTGGGCCGCGGCATCAACGCCAGCTCCCTGCTCATCGTCGTCTTCTCCTACTTCATCATCCGGGGCCTGGACCTGCCGGGCGGCATCTGGCTCTCGCTCGTCTTCGGTCTGGCCGCGGGACTGGTCATCGGCAAGTCGACCGAGTACTTCACCTCCCACTCCTACGCGCCGACCCGCCGGATCGCCGACAGCGCCAACACGGGGCCGGCCACCGTCCTCATCGCCGGCCTGGGCGTGGGCATGGTCTCGACGGCCGTCCCGGTCCTGGCCGTCATCCTGGGCATAATCTTCGCTTTCCTTTCAGCCGCCCACTTCGACGTCTCCAACGTCGCCCAGGGGCTCTACGGCATCGGCATCGCCGCCGTCGGCATGCTCTCGACCCTGGGCATCACCCTGGCCACGGACGCCTACGGCCCGATCGCCGACAACGCCGGCGGCAACGCCCAGATGAGCGGCCTCGAGGCCGAGGTCCGCAAGCGCACCGACGCCCTCGACGCTCTGGGCAACACCACGGCGGCCACCGGCAAGGGCTTTGCCATCGGCTCAGCGGCCCTGACCGCCTTGGCCCTCCTCGCCACCTACGTCGAGGAGCTCAAGGTCGGCCTGCTGCGCATCGGCCGGACCGTGCTGACCTTCGTCGACGGCACGACGATGGACACGGCCACGGCCTCGTTCCCGGATTACATGCGCTTCTACAACATCACCCTGATGAACCCCGTCGTCCTCGTGGGCATCTTCCTCGGGGCCATGATGGCCTTCGCCTTCAGCGGCCTGGCCATGAACGCCGTCGGCAAGGCGGCCGCCCGCATGGTCGACGAGGTCCGCCGGCAGTTCCGCGAGATCGCCGGCATCCTGGAGGGCAAGGCCGAGCCCGACTACGCCTGCTGCGTGGCCATCTCGACCCGCGGCGCCCAGCGGGCCATGGTCCTGCCCTCGCTGCTGGCCATCGCCACGCCCATCGCCACGGGCCTCGTCCTCGGCGTCGCCGGGGTCATGGGCCTGCTCATCGGGGCGACCTCGACCGGCTTCGTCCTGGCCATCTTCATGGCCAACGCCGGCGGGGCCTGGGACAACGCCAAGAAGTACATCGAGGCGGGGGCCCACGGCGGCAAGGGCTCGCCGGCCCACATGGCCGCGGTCATCGGAGACACGGTCGGCGACCCGTTCAAGGACACCGCCGGCCCCAGGCTGAACATCCTCATCAAGCTCATGAGCATGGTGGCCATCGTCATGGCCGGCCTGACCGTGGCCTTCTCGCTCATGTAACCGGGAGGCCGCTTCGATGAGCTGGATCGCCGAGGCTTTCGCGCCGGATTCCGTCGTCCAGGCCCTGCTCATCCTGTGCCTGGCCGGCGCCCTGGGAATGATCCTGGGCAGCCTGCGCGTCCTTCAGGCCAACCTGGGCATCGCCGGCATCCTGTTCGTCGGACTGGTCCTCGGGCATTTCGGGGTCTCCATCCATCCCGTCATCCAGGATTTCGCCCGCGACCTCGGGCTCATCCTCTTCGTCTACAGCGTCGGCCAGGAGGTGGGGCCCGGGCTCCTCGCCTCGCTCCGCAAGCACGGGCTGGCCCTCAACGCCCTGGCCGGCTTCGTCGTTCTTGGCGGCGGGGCCATCGCTCTCCTGCTCAGCCGGGTCGGAGGAATCCCCATGGCCGCCGCGGCCGGCATCTTCGCCGGGGCCACGAGCAACACCCCCAGCCTGGCCGCCGTCCAGCAGGCTCTCAAGCTGATGCCCCACTCCACGGAAGCCCTCGTCGAGGTGCCCGGCATGGCTTACGCCATGGCCTACCCCTTCGGCGTCTTGGGCATCATCCTGGCCATCGCCGCCCTGCGCTTCGCCTTCCGGGTCGATCCCAAGTCCGAGGCCCGCAAGCTCGAGGCCCTTAAGGAGAAGGACGTGCCGCGTCTCCAAGGGATCAACCTCGAGGTCCGCAACGCGGAGGTCGACGGGGAACCCATCAGCCGGATCATCGGCGAGATCGGGGGAGGGGTGGTCGTCTCGAGACTGGCCCGCGCCGGCGGGCCCCCGGAAGTCCCCCGGTCGTTCACCACCCTCCGGCTGGGCGACATCCTCCACGCCGTGGGGACGCCCGAGAAGCTCGAACGGCTCATGGCCCGGGTGGGCGTCGAGAGCCCGGTCGACGTCAGGGAGGTCGCTTCCGGCTTCACCAGCCGGCGGGTCGTCGTCACCCGCCGCAACGTCATCGGCAAGTCCGTCCACGAGCTCAACCTGCGCGACGACTACGGGGTGCTCGTCACGCGCATCATCCGGACCGGCCAGGAGTTCTCCCCCCGGCCGGATTTCGATCTCCAGTACGGCGACGTCCTGGTCATCGTCGGGACCGGTCCGGCCATCGAGCGGCTGGCCGGGGAGCTGGGCGATTCCAGCGACCGGCTCGACCAGCCCCAGGTCATTCCCATCTTCATCGGCATCGTGCTGGGTATCCTGTTGGGCAGCGTGCCCCTCCATCTGCCGGGCATGGCCGTGCCGTTCCGCCTCGGGCTGGCCGGAGGGCCGCTCATCGTGGCCATCGTCCTCAGCCGGGTCGGGAGGCTCGGGCCCCTCTTCTGGCACATGCCGCTCAGCGCCAACCTCATGCTCCGCAACATCGGCATCTCGCTCTTCCTGGCCTGCGTCGGCCTCAAGGCGGGAGAGGGCTTCGTCGCCACCCTCCTCGACGGCGGGCTTTATTGGATCTTCGGCGGGGCCTTGATCACCCTCATCCCGCTGATCCTGGCGACCCTGGCGGCCCGGCTTCTTTTCCGGATCGATTTCCTGTCTGTCGCCGGGTTCATGGCCGGGAGCATGACCAACCCGCCGGCCCTGGCCTACGCCGGCTCCCTGGCCCCGTCCTCGGACGGTCCGATCATGGCCTTCGTCTCCGTCTATCCGCTGACCATGATCCTGCGGCTGTTCACGGCCCAGGCGCTGGTGCTGTTCTTCAGCTAAATGATATAATGCCCTCTTTCCGGGAGAACCCGAACGGACCGATGAGCGAATTCCTCTTCAAGCCCTTCGCCGAGATGACCGCGGCCGACTACGAAGCGGTCGGGTTCCGCTCGGGCCTCGAGATCCACCAGCAGGTCCTGACCGAGAAGAAGCTCTTCTGCCGCTGCCCGGCCGGCCGCTACAGCCGCGAGTACGACGCCGAGATCCTCCGCCACATGCGCCCGACCCTGTCCGAGCTCGGCGAGTACGACGGCACGGCCCTCATGGAGTTCAAGACCAAGAAAGAGATCATCTACCGCATCAACCGGGAGACCGTCTGCACCTACGAGATGGACGACACCCCGCCGTTCATGATGGACGAGACGGCCCTCGACATCGCCCTGGGCATCGCCATGCTCTACAACCTCAACCTCGTCGACGAGCTCCACATCGCCCGCAAGCAGTACCTCGACGGCAGCATCCCGACGGGTTTCCAGCGGACGACCATCGTCGGGGTCAACGGCTGGATCCCCTACAAGGACCGGCGCATTTCGATCGTCCAGCTCGGCCTCGAGGAGGACGCCTGCCGCGAGGTCAGCGACGTCGGCCACCGCCGGACCTACATCACCGACCGCCTGGGCATGCCTCTCATCGAGACCGTCACCGGTCCCGACATGCGCACGCCCGACGAGGTGGCCGAAGTGGCCCAGATCTGCCGCCGCCTCGTCCGGAGCACGGGCCGGGTCCGGACCGGGATGGGCGCCGCCCGCGAGGACGTCAACGTCAGCGTCACGGGCGGCACGCGCGTCGAGATCAAGGGCGTGCCGCGCATCCCGCGCATCCCGCTCCTCGTCTACCACGAGGCCATGAGGCAGTGGAACCTGCTGCGGCTGCGGGCCGAGCTCCACCGCCGGGGCCTGACGCCGGAGGCCTTCCGGTCCGAGACCGAGGACGTCACCCGCGTCCTGCAGAAGACGAGCTACCTGCCGGTGCGCGACGCCCTCGAAGCCGGCGAGACGGCCAACTGCGTCGTCCTGCGCGGCTTCCGCGACCTCCTCAACTGGCAGACCCAGACCAACACGCGCTTCTCGCGGGAGATCTCGGACCGGGTCCGGGTGGTCGCCTGCCTGACGCGGCTGCCCAACATCGTCCACTCCGACAGCTCCTCCGAGACCCTCTCGAGCGCCGAATGGCTGGCCGTGCGCAAGGCGGTGAGGGCCAACAAGGACGACGCCCTGGTCGTCGTCTGGGGCGGGGCCGAGGACGCCCGGACGGGGGCCCAGGAGATCGCCATCCGGGCCAAGGAGGCGACGGTCGGGATCCCCTCGGAGACGCGCCAGGCCCTGCGCGACGGGACGAACGGCTTCGAGCGCATCCTGCCCGGGCCCGACCGGATGTATCCCGACACGGACCTGCCGCCGATCACAGTGACCGAGGAGCGGCTGGCGAGGATCCGGCGGGGGCTGCCCGCGCCGATCTGGACGAGGGAGTCGTGGTACGCCGAGCTCGGCGTTCCGGCCGACGTCGTCCAGCCGCTGGCCGTCTCGGCCCACGCCGGCCTTTTCGAGGAGCTGGTCAGGGAATGGAAGATTGATCCCGTCGCGGCTTGCGTGGCCCTGGTTCAGTTCATGAAGAGGATCCGGCGGAAGGGCCTGGACGCCGGCCGGCTCGACGAACGGACGCTCGGCAAGATCTTCGCCCTCCTCAGGGACAAGAAGATCACCAGGGAGGGCGTTTACGCGCTCATGGAAAAAGCGGCCCGGGGCGAGGCCCTGCCTGCCGCCGGCGCCCTGCCGCCGGCACCTTCCGGGGAAGAGATCGAGGCTGAGATCGGCCGGTCGTTCGCCCGGCTCGGCGGGATGACCCTTCACAATCCCGAAAAAAGGAGCCACGTCCTGATGGGTCTGGTCATGCCGGCCCTGCGCGGCCGGGTCGAGGGAGCGGCGGTCGCGCCGCTCGTCGCGGCGGCGGCTGCGGGGAGAAGCTAGTGGCCGGCGACGAATCCTACAAGGGCTACCGGGGTGAGGCCCTGGACGTTCTCAAAAGCTTCGGGGCCATGGTCTGGAGCGACGTCGAGATCACGACCTCCCGCGGGACCTACACGGGCATCGTCCTGCCGCGCTCGGAAACGGCCGACCCTTTCCATATCGTGGTGAAGCTCCGATCGGGCTACAACATCGGCCTTCTGGCCCGGTCCATCCAGGCCGTGACGATCCACGGCCGCAAGGAAGCCCACTACAAGATCCCCGAGAAGGAGTTCCCCTTCGACCCGGCCCGGCCCACGGTCAAGCTCCTCGGAACGGGCGGGACGATCGCCAGCCGGCTCGACTACCGGACGGGCGCGGTCATCCCGGCCTTCTCGCCGGGCGAGCTCTACGGGTCGGTGCCCGAGCTGGCCGACATCTGCAACCTCGAGACCGAGAAGCTCTTCGGCGTCTTCAGCGAGAACATGGGGCCCGAGCAGTACATCGCCACGGCCCGGGCCATCGGCCGGGAGATCGAGAAGGGCGTGCAGGGCATCGTCATCGGCCACGGCACCGACACCATGCACCACACGGCGGCCATCCTGTCGTTCATGGTCCAGGACTCGCCGGTGCCCATCGTCATGGTCGGCTCACAGCGCTCGAGCGACCGGCCGTCGTCCGACGCGGCGCTCAACCTCATGCACAGCGTCAAGACGGCCGCCGAGAGCGATATCGCCGAGGTCATGGTCTGCATGTTCGGGCCGACCTCGGACACCTACGGGTTGCTCCACCGGGGGACGAGGGTGCGGAAGATGCACTCGAGCTACCGCTCGACGTTCCGGACGATCGGCGACATCCCCATCGCCATGGTCAGCCGGGAGAAGATCACGCCGCTGCGCCACGACTACAAGCGGCGGCGCGCGGACCGCGGCGTCAAGATCAACACGGCCTTCGAGGAGATGGTCTCGATCGTCTATTACTACCCGAACATGAAGCCGGACATCATCGACTCGCTGGTCGACAACGGCTACCGGGGCATCGTCATCGCCGGCACGGGCCTGGGGCACGTCAACAAGCCGC
>JAWOHF010000181.1:0-2965 GCA_046496285.1 Candidatus Aminicenantota bacterium | reverse complement strand
CCCGACTGCCCTTGCCCTTGGCGATGTAAACGGGCATCCCCTGGGGATATTGGTCGTCCCCTTTGGCATACGTATGGCAGCCCCCCGGGATGAGGGCCTGGAACCTTTCTTGGATTTTCAGCGATTCATCGAATTTCATTCTCTTTGCCTTGCCCGCCCCCGCTCAATGTAACACTTTCGGCTGGAGATTTCCAACCCGTTGACTTTCCCCGATATCCTCATTTATCATCCCTGGCAATAGGATCATGCCGTTGAACGACCGTCACCTGGGCCCGGACCCCGCTCGCGCGGCGGGCCCCGGGGATCTCAAAGAGCGTTCCCTCAAGGGCGGGGCCATCACCTTGACGGACCAGGCCTTTTCGTACGGCATTCACTTGGCCGTGACCATCGTCCTGGCCCGGTTGTTGACGCCGGAGGACTATGGGATCGTGGCCATGGTCACGGCCATAACGGGGTTTGTGAGCTTGTTCCGGGAGCTGGGGCTTTCGAGCGCCACCATCCAGAGCCGCGAGATCACCCACGATCAGCTCAGCGCTCTGTTCTGGATCAATATCGGCCTCGGCGGCCTGATAACCCTGATCATCGCCGCATCCGGGCCCGTCCTGGCCTGGTTTTACCAGAAACCCCAGCTGAGCCTGGTCACGGCGGGCATCTCCCTCACGTCTCTCGTCAGCAGCCTGGGGACTCAGCACGGGGCGCTCCTGAACCGGCAGATGCGCTTCGGCGCCCTGGCCGTCGTTCGCGTCTCCGCGCTGGTCGCGGGCGCCGCGGCCGCCGTCATCGTGGCCTTGGCCGGGGGAGCCTATTGGGCCCTGGTGGCCAACTCCGTGGTCACCGCGCTCTGCAGCACCGGCGGGCTGTGGATCGCCTCCGGTTTCCGGCCGGGCCGGCCCAAGAAAGAAGCCGGGATCCGCGCGCTCGTGCGCTTCGGGGCCCACATCGTCGGGTTCGACATCGTCAACTATTTCCATCGGAACCTGGACAATGTCCTGATCGGCCGAGTATGGGGCGCTCAACCGTTGGGCCTTTACAGCCGGGCCTATTCGCTGCTCATGTTCCCGATATCGAACCTCCGGGGACCGCTTCATCGCGTGGCCTTCCCGGCCCTGAGCCAGCTTCAAGGCGACCCGGCCCGATATCGCCTCTACTTCACCAAGTACTGCTCTCTCCTGGCCTTCATGTCCATGCCCCTGGTCGCTTTCCTGTTCACCTGTTCCGAAAATGTCATCGGCCTGCTCCTCGGCCCCCGCTGGCTCAACGCCGCGGAGCTTTTCAGCATCCTCGCCCTGGTCGCGTTCTTTCAACCTGTCTCGGGGCTGACCGGGACCGTCCTGGTAACGGTCGGCCACGGAGCAAGGTATTTTCGATTGGGACTCTTTAATGCGATCATCACGTCCATCGCCTTTGTAGGCGGGCTGCCCTGGGGCCCGAAGGGCGTGGCCATCGCGTACTGCATCGCCAGCTACCTGATCCTCCACCCCTCCCTGATGTACGCCTTCCACAGGACCCCGGTCAGTCCTCCGGATTTCTATCGTTCGATAGCGAAACCGTTCCTGGCGAGCTTATGCATGGGCGCCGTGATCGTGCTTGCGCAGCGCCTGCTCGGCGCGGCGGCCGACGCCCTTGTTCTGGCCCTGTTGCTTCCTCTCGCCGCTGTTGTTTATCTCGGCGTCTTCGCCGTCCTTCCCGGAGGAAGGCGAAGCCTTGTGGAATATTGGAAATATCCGTCCTTCGCCTTGCGGAAGACCGGTCGACCTGATTGACATCGTCCCGCCGTGGAACAGTTACGATCTGAACACGCTGCGAGCCCTGGAAGAGTACGACTTTCGTACGGAATCCGGTCGCGAACGCGAATTAGCAGGAGTTAGGCGGGGCCGCGCAGCTTTTCTTTTAGCAAGGAAGGCAAAACGGCCATCAATCGGAAGGGGTTGAACCGGAAGCCCATTCTTCGCAGGGAAGCCAAATGGTATCGCCAATAGCTCGCCCCTCTCCGGAACTTCAGCAGGTCCCTGGCCAGAACACTGTAGTATTGCCGGAGATGTCCGCGGACGAGCCGGGAATACTCGTCATCCGCAAGAAAATGCCTCCCCTGGTTCTTTAGGATCCACAAGAAACCGGGGTAGTAGGACCGCCGATACCGGCTCGCCGAGGTCTGGGTGTCCCCCGGCCGGCGCGTGAACGTCAGCACCTCGTGCACGAAGCCGAAGTCGCCGTCCCTTAGGACATCGAAGCAGGCTTCGGTATCGGCGTGGATGTTCCAAGGGTCATAGAACGGCCGCCGCGACCTGACCGGCCCGGCCCGGAAGAAATGCGAGGTCGGCGAGCCGAAGACATCGGGCACCACTCCCAGGAAGAGCGACCGCCCGATCTCCCGGCCGGGAAAGACGGACTCGCCGGGAGGCAGGCCTTTCAGCCCGATATGGTCGCCGTCCAGGCGATAAGCGCCGGCCAGGACGACCGACGGGTTCTTTTCGCAGATCTCCACGAATTTCTCGAGGCACTCCGGGTAGAGCCAGTCGTCGGCCTGAACGACCTTGCAATAGGCGGCCTGCGGGCCGATGTGGAAAAAGGCGATATTGTGGTTCTCGATGACGCCCACGAATTCCGTGTTCGTGACCACCCGGATTCGCCCGTCCCCGCGGGCATAGCTCTCGGCGATCCGCGGCGTCTCGTCCCGGCTGCAATTGTCGACGATGACATATTCCCAATCCCGATACGTTTGTCGAAGGACGCTTTCGATGCACTCGCGAAGGTGACGTTCCCCGTTATGGACAGGCGTGAGAACGCTGACGAAGGCCATTCAGCTCTTGACCCTGAAGAACCGGATGCCGTAGCGCCTGAGGAATAGGGCGACTTCCCCGCCGAGATCGTTCGTTTCCAGGGAAGTCTCCTTGCTCTCGACGTCGAACCAGGTCGCGCGCCGGGCGTCGAGCCCGCTCCGCTCCTCGCGGGGGATCCGGTCGAA
>JAWOHF010000160.1:0-6212 GCA_046496285.1 Candidatus Aminicenantota bacterium | reverse complement strand
GACCGGCCCGGCGACACCGTGGCCGACCCCCAGCTCCGGGCCTGTGTCCGCGGCCGGGCCTACCGCAAGCGCCAGTACCACCCCGACCGCCTAAAATTCCCCATGAAGCGGGTGGGGAAGAGGGGCGAGGGGAAGTTCGAGCGCATCACCTGGGACGAGGCTCTCGACCGGATCGCCGCCGAGTTCGAGCGCATCAAGGGGGCCTACGGCAACCAGGCCTTCTACGTTCCCTACGGCACAGGCAGCTACAACCAGATCAACGGCCGACAGACGGCCCAGCGGCTGATGAACCTCTACGGCGGCTCACTCGGCTTCTACAACAGCTACTCGTGGGCGGCCATCTCCGCCGCCACGCCGTACGTCTACGGCACGGGTGTCACCGGCAACCAGCGCCAGGACTGGCTCAACTCGAAGTACATCCTGATGTGGGGCTGGAACCCGGCCGAGATGCGCGACGGCACCAACACCGAGTTCTTCGTCCAGAAGGCCCGCGAGAAGGGCGCCCGGGTCGTCTGCATCGACCCCCGGATGACCCTGAGCGCCGTGTCCCTGGCTGACGAGTGGATCCCCATCCGCCCCGGAACGGACGCGGCCATGATGTCGGCCATGGCCTGGGTCATGGTCACGGAAAAACTCCACGACGCCGCGTTCATCAAGACCCACTGCGTCGGCTTCGACGGGACGCAGATGCCCGCCGGCGCCGAGGGGGCCGAGAGCTATCTCGACTACCTCCTCGGCACGCGCGACGGGACGCCCAAGACCCCGGAATGGGCCGAGGCCATAACCGGCGTGCCCCGCGAGACCATCGCCCGCATCGCCCGCGAATACGCGACGATGAAACCCGGCGTCCTCTATCAGGGATACGGGATGCAGAGGCGGGCCTACGGCGAGCAGCCCGTGCGGGCCGGCTGTGTCCTGGCGGCCATCACCGGCAACGTCGGCGTCCCCGGCGGCTGGGCCAGCGGCATCGCCCTCCAGGCCCCCGACGGAGGCCCGTTCTGGCTCGTGTTCCCGACCGGCCCGAACCCGGTCAAGGCCCTCATCCCGAGCTTCCTGTGGACCGAGGCCGTGCTTCGCGGGAAGCAGATGGGCCCGGCCGACGGCGTTCGCGGCGCCGAGCGCCTCGACGCGGATATCAAATGCATCTGGGCCGTGGCCTGCAACGCCCTCATCAATCAGCACTCGAACATCAACCGGACAGCCGGCATCCTGGCCGACGAGAAGAAAGTCGAGTTCCTGCTCGTCCAGGACAACTTCCTGACGCCCACCGGCCGGTTCGCCGATATCCTGCTGCCGGTCTGCACCCAGTTCGAGACCTGGGGCCTCGAGGACGGCTGGAAGTATGGCGACGAGGTCATCCTCATGCCCAAGATCGTCGAGCCGCCGTTCGAGACGAAGAGCGACTACCGCATTTGCGCCGAGATCGCCGCACGCCTCGGATTCGAGCAAGCCTACACCGAGGGGCGCACCGAGCGCGACTGGGTGGCCTGGTCGCTCGACCGCTACCGCCGGACGCGCTTCCCGGAGGTGCCGACCCTGGACGAGCTCGAACGGTCCAACGCCGGCGTGTATTCCCTGCAGGTCACGGAGCCGGCCGTGGCCTTCGCCGATTTCCGGCGCGACCCCGTCAAGCATCCGTTGCCGACGCCTTCGGGCAAGATCGAGATCTTCTCCAAGGCCCTCCACGACATGGACAACCCGGCCGAGATCCCGGCCGTGCCCAAGTACATCCAGGAATGGGAGAGCCCCTTCGGGCCCGAGGCGGCCAAGTACCCGCTTTCGGCCATCGGTCACCACTATCTCTCCCGGGTCCACTCGACCATGGAGGGCGTCGACTGGCTCGAGGAGGCCTTCCCCCAGCGCCTGTTCATCAATCCCCTGGACGCAGAGACCCGGAAGCTCGCGAACGGCGACCTGGTCAAGGTCTGGAACGACCGGGGCGCCTGCGTCGTTCCCTGCCGGCTGACCCGGAGGATCATGCCCGGCGTCGTGGCCCTGCCTCAGGGCGCATGGTGGACGCCCGACAAGGACGGCGTCGACCGCCGCGGGTCGGTCAACGTCCTGACCTCGGAGCGCTGGACGCCCCTGGCTTTCGGCAACGCCCAGCACACCATCATGGTCCAGGTCGAACGGGCGGAGAAGAGCTGACATGGTCACCCAATACGCTTTTTTCTTCGACGCCGCCGCCTGCAGCGGCTGCAAGGCCTGTCAGGTGGCTTGCAAGGACCGCAACGACCTCGGGCCCGGGACCCTCTGGCGCCGGGTCTACGAGGTGACCGGCGGCGGCTGGGAGAAGAAGGGCCAGGTCTGGGTGCCCTCGGTCATCGCCTACAACGTCTCCATGGCCTGCAACCATTGCGAGAACCCGGTCTGCGGCGCCGCATGCCCGGTCAAGGCCATCTGGAAGCGGGAGGACGGCATCGTTTTCGTGGACACGGACCTGTGCATCGGGTGCCGCTACTGCGAATGGGCCTGCCCCTACACGGCCCTCCGCTTCCACGCGGCCACGAACACCGTCTCCAAGTGCGATTTCTGCTATGACGCCGTCGACGCCGGAGAGCCGCCGGCCTGCGTCGCCGCCTGCCCCCAGCGGGCCCTGGATTTCGGCGACCTGGCCGATCTCCGGAAGAAATACGGCGACCTGAGGCACATCCATCCCCTTCCGGACCCGGAGCAGACGGGCCCGGCCCTCGTCCTCCGGCCCCATCGCGACGCCGCCCGGGCCGCCGAGCGGGGCGCCGAAGTGGCCAACTGGGAGGAAGTCTGAGCGGCCATGCTCAAGGAGTGGCCGCTCGTCGCCTTCACGGTCGCCGGCCAGACGGCCTTGGGCCTATTTCTTGTCGCCGGCCTGCCCCTGTTCTTTTCGAGGGGCGGCGCGGCTGACGCCCCGGCCCGCGGGTCGCGGCTGGCGGTCCTCCTCACGGCGCTCGGCCTCATGGCCGCGGCGTCCTTCGTGTCCTTCTTCCACCTCCATCACCCGTTCCGCGCCGCCCGCGTCCTGGCCAACGTCAGGACCTCCTGGCTGAGCCGGGAGGTCCTCTTCGAGCTCGGGTTCATGGCCCTGCTGGCCGTCCTGGCTTTTCTTTTGTGGACCGGGACGGGGGAAGAGGGGCTCCACCGCGGGCTCTTCGCGGCCGCCGGAGTTTCGGGGGTCCTTTTCGTCTGGAGCATGTCGAAGCTCTACATGCTCAAAGCGGTCCCGGCCTGGGACCATGCGTACACGCCCGTCTCGTTCTTCCTGACGGCGGTCCTTCTCGGGGCCCTCACCGCGGCCGCGTTCTCCGGAGCGTTCCGGCCAGGCGGTTCGTCGGCCCTCAAACCCCTTCTCGCCGCGTGCCTCGTTCTCGTCGCGGCCGCTTTTCTCTGGGCCCTGCTGACGGCGCCCGTCCACGGGATCTTCGGTGCCCGCCCTCCGGCCTCGCTCACGCCGCCCGGTGGGGCGTCATCGGCCCTTTACGCCGCGCGGCTGATCATGCTCGTCCTCGGAAGCCTTGCTCTCGCGGCGGCGATCTGGCGGGAGAGTTCTGCCCCGGCTCTCGGTGCGAAGGCCGGCCTCGCCGCGCCCGTCGGCCTGGCCTGGGTCCTGGTCCTCATCGGCGAGGTCCTCGGGCGCTTCCACTTCTACGGCCAGGTCGGACGGCCCGGCCCCTAACCTCTCGGTCCTGACCTGCCGGCGCATCCACTTATAGGGAAGTTGCCCAACGCGAGGCGGCGAAGGATGTCGCCCTGACGACCCCCATAGCGGAGGGGGACCCGGCGGCCGCCGACGGGGGAACCGTCGGGACTGGTTCCCGGGGGTCTGGGGGGCTAAGGGCGATATCCTTCGCTAAGCTGAGCGGAGGGCCGACAGAAGAGTCGGCTATTCCCGCCGCAGGGAATTCAGGTAGTTGAGGTAGTCGGCGCGGGTGTTGAGGTTCGTCAAGCGGCGGCCGTCCTCGATCCGGACGACGGCCGTCCGGCAGCGCTCATAGAGAGGGAGTACGCTTTTCTCTCCCGACCGGAGCAGGGCTTCGACGGCCGGGACGACCGTTCTTTTGTAGACGGCGAACAGCGGCTCGTATCGTTCGGCCGGGTCCACGGGGACGGCTATCTCGGCTTCCGCGGCCGCCCCGGCCAGCGAACGGAGCAAGGGGATGTCGATGTCGGGGATGTCGCAGGCGACGACGGCGCACGCGTCGTTCGCCGCCGCCCTCAATCCGGACAGGATCCCGCCGAGGGGCCCGAGGCCGGGCATTTCGTCCACGACGACCCTGGGACCCGTTTCTTTCGAGTCCGGCACGGTCCCGATCCTCTGCCCGGGGGAGGCGCTGACCAGGACCTCGTCGAAGTGCGGTTCGAGCTGGGCGAGGACGTGCTCGAGAAGCGTCCGGCCGGCCACGGCGAGGCCGGCCTTGTCGGCCTTCATCCGCGAGCCCCGACCGCCGGCCAGTACGACCGCGGTCATGGGCCTGCCGGCGCAAAGGATCTGGCTTTTCACGGGTCTATTATATATCCCTGCCGCCCAAGGTCTAGGGGACATGTACCAAAGGTACGTGTCCCCGGGCCGGCGCGGCTTGACATATCCCGCGGCGATTCCCATAATGGGCGGGCTGGTCCCCATGCTCCTCAAACATCAGGAATTCTACGCTTCGCTGACCGCCCTGGCCCCGGGGCTCGTCGAGCGCGTTCAGAAGGCCGTCGAGGAATCCGAAATAAAGTTTTCCGGCAAGAAGGACGGACGGGCCGGGTTCCTCTGGGAGCACACCGTCCTCGTGGCCTCGCTCGCGTACCGGCTGGCCCGTTCGGAGAAAGAAGATCCCGCGCTGGCGGCGCTCGTGGCCTTGTTCCATGACGCCGGCAAGTTTTCCGGCGGGCGCTACCATGCCGGGGAAAAGCCCGAGGAAGAGGCGGCGGCCAAGCTGGCCCGGGCGGTCCTCGAGGAATCCGGCCTCAAAATGACCTCGGTCGGGAATGTCGTCCGGGCCCTCCGCTCCCTGTACCTTTCCGGCGCCCGCCGGAACAGGCTGGCCGACATCGTCCACGACGCGGACTTCCTGTCCAAGTTCGGCTATCTGGGCGTGGCTAATTTCTTCGTCAAGTCCACGCTCCGCGGGCGCAACCTCGAGGCGGCCGTCATGGACTTCCTCGGCAAGGAGCTGACCTACGCGGCCGTCCTGCCGCAGAACATGAGAACTCCGGCGGCCCGCCGGATCGCGGCCCGCAAGTCGGCCGACACCCTTCGTTTCTACCGCGCCTTTCTGGGCGAGCTCAAAGAGACCCACGGCATGGATTTCCGGATCCGGACGGCCGAAATGCCAAGACCGGGGGCACGCTCCAGGCGCGTCAAGATCTCCTACGCGGCCCCGCTTCTCTGCGGCCTCTGCGGAGGGAAGTGGGAAGTCTCCTTGAAGACGGAGAAGGGATCGAAGTGCGAGAAGCTCGAGGCCTCGCTTCGCTGCGGCTCCTGCGGCAACACGCACGTCCTGGCCTTTTGTCTCCCCGAGATCCATTATTAGAAGCGGGGGATGGGATAATATAGCCACGATGACACCGATGCTTCCCGGCGGGCGGCGGGCAGCGGGGAGAGCCCGCCCGGCCGGCCGTCTGCTTGCGGCCTTGCCCGTCGCCGCGGCTCTCCTGGCCCTGGCCGCCTGCAAGGTCGCCCAGGTCCCCGCCGTTCCGGCCCGACCATCCAAGGTCATCATGGGCTACTACGTTTCTTGGAAGCAGGCCGAGTTCGACCACACCCAGGTCCGCTACGAGTATCTGACCCACATCGCCCACGCCTTCGTCTGGCCGGACCCCTCGGGGAACATCGTCGTCCCGCCGGGCTTCCTCTATCCCGAGCTCAACGCCGCGGCCCGCGCCCACGGGGTTAAGATGATGGTCAGCGTGGGCGGCGGCGGGAATTGCGCCGGGTTCCCGGGGGCGAGCTCGACCGCGGCCAACCGGGCCCGGTTCGCCGGTCAGCTGGTCGATCTCTGCCGCAGCAACGCCTACGACGGCGTGGACCTCGACTGGGAGTTCGTCTCCAATGAGGAAGAGCGCGCCAACTTCACCCTTCTCGCGGAGGAGCTGGGCGCGGCCCTCAAAGCCCAGTCGCCGCCTCTGCTCCTGACCATGGCCGCCCCCGGAAATAACTTCTACGGAAGGTGGATCGAATTCGAGCGCCTGTCCGCCGCTTTCGATCTCATCGGGTTCATGACCTACGACTACCACGGCACCTGGTCCGG
>JAWOHF010000054.1:0-19715 GCA_046496285.1 Candidatus Aminicenantota bacterium | reverse complement strand
ACCCGGGCCAGGAAGCCGACCAGGCCGAAGGGCAGGATCATGTCGAAGGTGATCATCCGCCAGCCCCCTTCCATCCCCAGGAACTTCTGGGAGCGGAGCTTGGACTCCTCGATGATGCAGGTCGTCTCCCTGGCGTCCTTGATGACCGCGAAGGACCCGCTGCAGGCCCGCTCCGTCTTGACGATGGCGTACGTCTGGGAAGAGACCAGGGCCCGGCCCTTTTCGAAATACTTTTGAAGGACGTTCTCTTTCATCCCGAACCACCCCTGCCGGAATTCGGTCGTATTGTAAACCATCGCGAGAGGAAACTCAAGGGGAACGGCCCGACGAAAAAAAACGGCGGGAGGTTCGGCGGCCCGTCAGCCGCGGCGGGATCTCCGGTCCTTGACCTTGTCGAGGACCCAGCCGGGCTTTTCCACCTGCCGGGCCCGGGCCAGGGCCAGGCACCCGGCGCCGACATCCTTGGTGATCGTCGAGCCCGCCGCGACGTAGGCCTTGCGGCCGACCCTGACGGGAGCGACGAGCTCGGTCCCCGACCCGATAAAAGCGCCGGCTTCGATGACCGTCGGGCTCTTGGTCACCCCGTCGTAGTTGCAGGTGATCGTGCCGGCCCCGACGTTGACCTCTTCCTCGACCCGGCTGTCTCCGAGATAGCTGAGGTGCATGGCCTTGGAGCGGGGCCCGAAGTCGGTGTTCTTCATCTCGACGAAGTTCCCGACCTTGGACCCGGACCGGACCCGGGTGCGGGGACGGAGCCGGGTGAAGGGCCCGACGCGCGTATCGCTTTCGAGAGTGCTGGCTTCGACGACCGTCGAGCTCAGGACGTGGACCCGGTCGCCGATCAGGGTATCCTTGATATGGACGTGCGGGTACAGCCGGCAGTCCTTCCCGATCCGCGAGGCGCCCTCGACGAAGACGAACGGGTAGACCACGGTCCCCCGGCCCGCTTCGACGTCCCAGTCGAACCACGCCGACCGGGGGTCCATGACCATGACGCCCTGCCGTGCCAGGGACAGGCTCTTGCGATCCCTCAGGGCGCCGGCGGCACCGGACATGTCCGCCCGGTCACGGACCGCAAGGAGCTCTTCGGGGTCGGGACATTCGTAGAGGCCGGCCTTCTTTCCGTCCCGGGCCAAAGCCCGGACGAGCGCGCCGGGCCAGGAGGCCCCGGCGGACGCCGGCAGGGTGCGAAGGAAAGGGAATACGTCGGAGGACTTGAAGGCCAGAACCCCGGCCTGCCCGGTGTCTCCTTCGGCGGTCATGAAGGTCAGGGCACAGCCCTTCCGGACATGGACCCCGAGGAACGCTCTCAGGGTCCGGGCCCTGAGCAGAGGCCGTTCGGCCGGGACCACGACGATGTCCCGGTCGGGATACTCGGCGAGCGCGGACGCGGCCGCGCGCAGAGCGGTCAATGTCGCGGAACCGGCCCGGCTCGCGCGGCCCGGCTCGAAATGGAGGAAAACCGGGGCCTCCGACCCGGCCGAGCGGGCCAGGCCCTGCCACTCTTCGGGAGCGGCCCGGTCTTCGTCGCGGAGGACGAAGAACAGCGCCTCCGGCTTCAAGGCGCAGGCCGCTTCGAGCGCGAAGGACGCCAGGGGGCGTCCCAGGAGGGGCTCGAAAAGCTTGGCCGTGACCGAAGGGAACCCCTGGCTCCTTTCGACGCCCGTGAGGAGGACGACCGGCCGCTGTCTCATGCCAGGCGCGCGATGAGCTTGAACTTCTTGTCGTCCCAGAGGGGCTCGAAATCGGGCTCATTCTGGGCCAGGGTCGAATAGGCCTTGTCCTTCTGGATGGCCTTTTTCAGATGTTCCATGGAAGCGTCGGGCTGCCCCATCAGGCAGCGGGCGTCGGCCAGAAGATAGTGGACGAGTCCCTCGTTCCCTCCGAGGTCGAGGGCCTTCTCGAGGACTTTGACCGCCCCTTCGAAGTCGCCCGCATTGATCTTGGCGGCTCCTTGCCGGCAGTGCTCCTCGAAGGATTTCGGCGACGGGGCGTCCTTCTTGGAACTTTTTCCGGCGATGGCCAGGTAGGCCCGGGCCCGGTCCACGATCTCCCTCTCGGCCGGGAATTTGTCGATGAAGTCCTGCAGGAGCCCGGAGGCCTTCTCGAAATCGCCTTTCCGGAACTCCTTGACGGCCTGCCCGTAGGCGGACAGGACCTTCTGGTATTCGTCCTTTTTCGATCGCTGATCTCGCACGGCTGTCTTCCTCTCAGGATTCGGTGGAATTTTGCCATATTCTACACGACCCGGCGGGCTTTGACAATAGCGCCCCGGGGGGCACGGCCGGGGACACGTACCGATGCTAGATGCCACCCTTGGTTTTTATGGTAGAATGGAGCGATGAAAAAGAGATTGTCCGAGATCCTCAAGCAGGTCCACTCCGGGAAGATCTCCCCGGAAAAGGCCCTCGAGCTCCTGGAGGGTTACCCCTACTGCGACCTCGAATTCGCCAAGGTCGACCATCACCGGGAGGTCGCCAAGGGCTCGCCCGAGATCATCTTCGGATTGGGCAAGACCCCCGACCAGATCGCCCGCATCTCCCGGGAGATCCTCAAGAAAGGATCCAACCTTCTCGTGACCAGGGTCGAACCGGCGGTCTGGGCGAAGATCAGATCCAAGCTCCCCGGCGCCGCCTACAACGCGGCGGCCAGGACCGTGAGCCTGGTCAAGACCGAGCCCCCGGCCGGGAGGGGAACGGTCATCGTCATGACCGCCGGAACCTCCGACATCCCGGTGGCCGAGGAGGCCGCGGTGACGTCCGAGGTCCTGGGCAACCGCACGGAACGGATCTACGACGTCGGGGTCGCCGGCTTGCACCGCCTCCTCGGGCAGTTCGACAGGATCCGCCGGGCCCGGGTGCTCATCACCGTGGCCGGCATGGAAGGGGCTCTGCCGAGCGTCGTCGCCGGGTTGGTCAAGGTCCCGGTCATCGCCGTGCCCACGAGCATCGGATACGGGGCCAGCTTCAAGGGGCTGGCCGCCCTGCTGGCCATGCTCAACTCGTGTCCCGGAGGGGTGGCCGTGGTCAACATCGACAACGGGTTCGGGGCGGCCTTCCTGGCCAGCCTGATCAACCATTCCTAGCGTTGGCCCTCGGGGAACTGTCGCCCCCGAAAGAATAATAAATAGAACATCTTGACAAGGTGCGTGGCCGTCCCTATATTCTATGGGAACGCGCGGACCGACGGAGCTTCATGGAGATCATCGACCAGGTCAGGCAGGTCTCTTCCATCGTCGAGATCGCCGGCCAATACACGACCCTCAGGAGGCGGGGCCGGAAATGGGTCGGCCTCTGCCCTTTCCATTCGGAGAAGACGCCGTCCTTCACGGTCGACGAGGAGAAACAGCTCTACCATTGCTTCGGTTGCGGCGCCGGCGGCGACATCTACTCCCTGGTCATGGAGCGGGAGAACCTCAACTTCCCAGAGGCCTTGAAGTACCTGGCCGAGAAATATCACGTCCCCCTGCCCCGTCAGCAGTCGCGCCCTCCCGAGGCCCTCAAGCTCGAGGAGAAGCTGTTCAAGATCAACGAGCTGGCCCTGGGGTTCTTCCGCAAGAACCTGCTCAACACCCGGGAGGGGACGAAGGCCCTGGACTACCTCAAAAAGCGGGGCCTCACCGAAGAGACCATCCAGACCCTCAAGGTCGGATACGCCATGAACTCCTGGAGCGCGCTGCTCGATTTTTTCCGGGAGAAGAAGGTCCCCGACTCCCTTCTCGAAAAGGGCGGCCTGGTCCTGCCGAGCCCTAAGAAGGGCGATTTCCACGACCGGTTCCGGGGCCGGGTCATCTTTCCCATTCTGAGCCTGACCGGCCGGATCGTCGCCTTCGGCGGCCGGACGGTGGTCGACGCCGAGCCGAAATACCTGAACTCGCCGGACACCCCTCTCTACTCCAAAGGGAAGCTTCTCTACGGGCTGAACTTCAGCAAGGACGCCATCCGCGAGCAGGGCACAGCCGTCCTGGTCGAAGGATACACCGACTTCGCGGCCCTCTATCAGGCGGGCATCCGGAACGTCGTCGCCTCCCTGGGAACGGCGCTGACCCCGTTCCAGGTCGGGCAGGCCATGCGGTTCGCCCCGAGGATGGTCGTCAACTACGACGGGGACAGCGCCGGCCAGGCCGCGGCGGCCCGGGCCGTCCCTCTCTGCCTGCAAAAGGGGCTCAACGTCGAGGTCCTCGTCCTGCCGGGGGGCCTGGACCCGGACGCCTTCATCGGCAAGCACGGCCGCGACAAGTATGCGGCCATTCAGAAGAGAACCGTGCCCGGGCTCAAGTTCCTCATCGACACCCTGACGAAGGGTGTGCGGATGGCGGTCCCGGAGGAGAAGGGCCGCGTCGTCCGGGCCGTCGTCAAGGAGATCGAGAAGGTCCCCGACCCCGTCGCCAGGAGCGAATACCTCCGCCAGGCCAGCCACGATCTCGGTGTCGGCGAGGACCTCCTGCGCCGCATCATCGAACAGCAGCCGACCGCGAGGGCCCCGGAAGAGGAGGGGGCCTTCTGCCCCGGGGAAAAGCGGCTTCTCCAGATCCTGATGGAGGACCGGTCGGTCGCGCCCTACGTCTTCGACGAGTGCGGCGACGAGACCTTCGAAGGCCTGCGGAGCGAGCCCATCTTCCGGCACATCCTCGACTGCTTCAGGAACAACCGGGATTGGAGCTTCCCTGAGCTCCAGGGGAAGATCCCTCCGGACCTGCTCTCCCAACTGGCCGGGGCGCTCTACGAAAAGCAGCGGGGCCCGTCCGTCGAGGAGGCCCGGGAATGCCTGAAATCGCTTCGCAAGTTCCACCTTCAGAACCGGCTGAAGGACATCCAGCGCCGGATCGCCAAGTTCGAGAAGGCGGGCAACAGGGAGGAGCTCCCGGCCCTTCTCTATCAGAAGCAGGACGTCACCAAGCAGATCCTGTCGATGTCGTGAAAAAGGAAGAATCCATGGAAAGAGGTGCTCTTCGTGTCTCCTGACAGCAAATTCCACAAGGACGAGATCTCCCAGCTCATATCGAAGGGCCGCAAGCAGGGGTTCCTTCTCTTCGAGGAGATCGACAAGACCTTCACCGAGGACCTGGACTCCGAGGAGGATTTCGACGATTTCCTGTCCTCCATGGACGACTACGGGATCAAGATCCTGGACTCCCGCCAGAAGGAGATCCTCCCCCGCCGGCGGAAGACCGACCTCGTCTCGACGCACGGGCTGGAGAGGACGACCGATCCGGTCAAGCTCTACCTCCGGGAGATGGGCAACATCTCCCTCCTGACCCGGGAGGGGGAGATCGCCATCGCCCGCGAGATCGAGCGCGGCGAGAAGAGCATCATCAAGGCCCTGTCGCGGACGCGCCTGGTCCTCAACGAGGTCCTGGACCTCGAGGAGCGCATCAAGGACAACCCGTTCACCATTCAGGAGATGTTCGACTTCAGCGAGGAGGACATCGCCGAGGGCAAGCTCGAGGAGAAGAAAAAGCAGATCCTGGCCAAGGTCAAGAAGATCAAGGAGCTGAGCCGCAAGCTCGACCGCGTCCCCGACAAGCGCAAGACCATGGTCACCCGGGGCCGGATCATCGTCCGGATCAGCCGCTTCATCCGGGACCTCAACCTTCGCCCGGCCCGACGGGAGGTGATCATCGAGGACCTCCGCCGGAGGCTGAAGCTCATCAACGATCTCGAGGATCGCCGCGACGACCTGAAGGCGGCCCTGACCAAGAAGAAGAAGGACGACCCGGCCCTCAAGCAGAGACTGAAGGAGGCTAACCGGGAGCTCCGGCGCCAGACCTCGGAGATCGGGCTCGACCCCGAGACCCTGCGCCGGGCCGTCCGGGCCATCACGGCCGGCAAGAAGATCAGCGATCAGGCCAAGAAGGAGCTCGTCGCGGCCAACCTCAGGCTGGTCGTGTCCATCGCCAAGAAATACAGCAACCGCGGCCTCCAGTTCCTCGACCTCATCCAGGAAGGGAACATGGGCCTGATGAAAGCCGTCGAGAAGTTCGAGTACCGCCGGGGCTACAAGTTCTCGACCTACGCGACCTGGTGGATCCGCCAGGCCATCACCCGGGCCATCGCCGACCAGGCCCGGACGATCCGCATCCCCGTCCACATGATCGAGACCATCAACAAGCTCATCCGCGTCTCGAGGGGGCTCGTCCAGGAGGTCGGCCGGGAGCCGACTTCCGAAGAGATCGGCAGGAAGATGGACATGCCCGTCAGCAAGGTCCGCAAGATCATCAAGATCGCCCAGGAGCCGATCTCCCTCGAGACCCCGATCGGCGAGGAGGAGGACAGCCATCTCGGCGACTTCATCGAGGACAAGCTCATTCCCTCGCCGCCCGACACGGTCATCCACATCAACCTCAAGGAGCAGATCGAGGAGGCCCTCAAGTCCCTGACCGACCGCGAGGCCCGGGTCCTCAAGATGCGCTTCGGGCTGGGCGACGGCAACGAGCACACCCTGGAGGAGGTCGGCCAGCAGTTCAAGGTCACCCGCGAGCGCATCCGCCAGATCGAGGCCAAGGCCCTCCGCAAGCTCAAGCATCCCAGCCGGAGCCGCAAGCTCAAGTCCTTCACCAACAACACCTGAATTTGTCTGTCACCGATAATTGTGCTATAAAGGGGGGCCGAGGGCCTATAGCTCAGTGGTAGAGCCACCGGCTCATAACCGGCAGGTCCCAGGTTCGAATCCTGGTAGGCCCATGTGACCGAGAAGCCGAGGACGGGAGGAACGTGGATACGGACTTCGATCAGATCATTCAGCTCCAGCATCTGGACACCGAGATCCGCACGGCCGACCTCGTCCTCGAAGGCATCCCCCGCCTGATCCAGGATATCGACGGCAAGATCCGGTCCTGCTCCAAGGTCGTCGCCGACGCCAAGGACAAGCTGGCCCAGAACCAAAAAAAGCGCCGCGACCTGGAGACCGAAGTCAAGGACGTCAAGGTCCACGTCGGCAAGTACAAGCGGCAGCTGAACGAGGTCAAGACCAACAAGGAATACACCTCGCTCCTCAAGGAGATCGAGGAAGCTCAGCACAAGATCGACACGCTCGAGGAGGGCATCATCTCCGAGATGCTGGCCGCCGACGACATCGAGCAGGAGATCCAGTCGGCCGTCCGTAAGCAGGCCCAGGAAGAGGAGAGCCTCCAGAAGGAAAAGCTCGTCCTGGCCGAGAAGCTGAAGGAGACGGCGGCCCGCAAAGCCCGTCTCCAAAAGGAGAGGGAGACTCTCCTCCCCGCCGTCCCTCCCCAGCAGATACGTCTCTACGAAGCCATCTACCAGAAAAAGAGCGGCGTCGCCCTGTCCCCCGTCCGCGGCGACTTCTGCGCCATGTGCCACATGAGGATCCGTCCGCAGATGCTCAACGAGATCCGGGACAAGGCCGCGGTCATCCTCTGCGAGAACTGCGGCCGCATCCTTTACTGGCCGACCAAGGCCGAGCCCGCGAAAGCCGAATCCGGCAAGAGCGGCTGACCCTCGAGCGGCCCGACCTTCCCCTTACCCGCCGTTCCGTCCGCCCCCGGCGTCCTCTTCATAAAGGGCTTCGATCAGGCCCCGGTACTTGTCTTCGATGTTGTTCCTGCGGACCTTGAGGGTGGGCGTGATCTCGCCCTTCTCGATCTCGAAATCCCGGCTGAGGACGGCGATCTTCTTGATCCGCTCGTAGGAGGCCAGGAAGGGCGTGGCCCGGTCGATCTCGGACCTGAGGAATTCGACGATGCGCTTATCGCGGCAGAGCGTGTCAAGGTTCTCGAATGCGATGCCCTGGGCCCGGGCGTAGTCCTGGAGCTTCTCGAAGTTCGGCACGATCAGGGCGGAAACGAACCGCCGCCTGTCCCCGACGACCACGACGCTGGCGATATAGGGATTGGTCTTGAGCAGGTTCTCGATGGGCTGGGGGGCGATGTTCTTGCCGCCCGAGGTGACGATCAGGTCCTTCTTGCGGTCGGTGATGACCAGGAATCCGTCGGCGTCGAGGTGGCCGATGTCGCCGGTGTGGAACCAGCCGTCCGCGAAGACCTCCCGGGTCTCGGCCTCCTTCTTGAAATAGCCCTTCATGATGTTCGGCCCCTTGGCCAGGATCTCGCCGTCGGCGGCGATCTTGATCTCGACGCCGGGGATGGGCTTCCCGACCGTCCCGAGCCGGATGTGCTCGACGGTGTTGGCGGACAGGACCGGCGAGGTCTCCGTCAGCCCATAGCCCTCGAGGATGACCAGGCCGACGGCGTAGAAGAACTCGGCGATGTCCTTGGACAGCGGCGCCCCTCCCGAGACGAACAGGCGGACCCGGCCCCCCGTCTTGGCCAGGATCTTGGAGAAGACCAGCTTGTGGGCCACGGCCCGCCGGAAGCCGAGCCCGGCCGGGACCTTCCGGCCCTCGCGCTTGAGGGCGCCGTAAGCTTTCCCGACCTTGATGGCCCAGAAGAAGATCTTGCGCCTCAGGGCCGGGCTGGCCAGGACCTGGTCCATGACCTTGGTGTAGATCTTCTCGAAGACCCGGGGCACGCTGACCATGAGGTGCGGGCGGACCTCCAGGAGATTCTGGGCCAGGGCCTCGATGCTCTCGGCGTAGGCGATCGTGCAGCCTTTGTACAAATAGGAGAACATGACCATCCGCTCGAGGACGTGCGAGAGCGGCAGGAAGGACAGGGCGGTGTCCTTATCGTTGAACTCGATGATCTCGGAGACCGTGCGGATGTTGGTGATGAGATTGTTGTGGGTCAGGATGACGCCTTTCGGCAGGCCGGTGGTGCCCGACGTGTAGATCAGGGTGGCCTCGTCGTCGGGCTTGATCCTGGCGACGAGCTCTTCGAACCGCCCCGGGTTCGACGCGGCCAGGGCCCGGCCTTTCTCGAGCACCTCCCGCAGGGTCAGCACGCCCGGGGGGGCCGTTTCGGCGAAGGTGATGTAATGTTTGACCTTGCCCAGCCCGGCGCGTAGGGGCTCGACCTTCTTCCACAGGTCGGCGTTGGAGACGACGACGATCGAAGCGTCCGAGTCGTCCACGATGTAACGGATCTGCTCCGACACTAGGGTCGTGTAGATGGGGACGGTCAGGCCTCCGGCGCAGAGCGCGGCCAGGTCCGTCATCGTCCACTCGGGCCGGTTCTCCGAGAGGAGGCAGAGCCTGTCGCCCTTGCCTAATCCCAGAGAATGGAGCCCGAGACAGAGGTCCCGGACGCCGTCGCCGAATTCCCGGGTGGAAATGGGCGTGTAAACGCCCTCCTTCTTGACCAACATGAAATCGTCCTTGGGATAGGACTTGATCGTGTTGACGGTGAGCTGGGCCAGAGTGGTGACCATTATTTCCCTCTCCTAAATTCGAAAGTGGCCTGATTGTAGTTATTGCCGGAGGGGCTGTCAAGCGGAACCGAAGAGTCGAGGGCCGGGGCCCGCTAGCGGGTAAAGGCCAGGGTCCAGGCCGCTTCGCCCCCCATCGCGGACGACAGCCTGATCCTGCGAACCGTTCCGTCCCCCTGAACGCCGGCCTCGTCGGCCCCGTCGACCTCGACGCCGGACAGCCGGTAGCCGTCCGGCACGTTGACATAAAGGTCGTAGGGGTCCCCGCCGACCAGAAGGCTCCGCCCGCTCAGGCGCCCGCCCGCCCATTCCATGTCGAGCAGGTCGGGCCCGCCCCCGGTCAGGTGCCGGCTCGTGGCCAGGAGCTGGGGATGGGGCCGGCGCTCCCTGATGATGAAGCACTGGGAGCGTAGAACGGGATCCGGGCGCCCCGGCGCGAAGCCGCCGCTGAAGCTCCCGGACGTCCGCTTCGACCAGAATTCGAAGACCGTGTATTCCCTGTCCGGATCGAGGCCGAGGTCGGCAAACCGGATCTCGGGCTGGCTTTCCCCGGTCCGCCCCAGAACGACCCAGCTGTCGAACGGCCGGACGATCTCCAGGAGCCAGAGGTCGCAGGCCGGGCTCATCCCGGCGTCGAACGGCCGCGGCCCTGAGCCGCTGACTTCCTGCCCCACGCCGTCGAGCCGCATCGAGCGCGAGGGGTCGACATCGAACACCTGGCCCGGGACCGTCGCCAGGACCGGGGCCGCCCGGCGGGCGGGTTCGGCCGCCTCGGTCCGGTACACAGCCGGCTTGTCGGTCAGCAGGAGGATGGACCCGGTCAGCGAGGTCACGAGAAGCGAGCGGTACCTCTCGTCATCGAGCTCGATGTGGTCGGGGTCGTTCCGCCAGACGACGTTGTTCCAGGAGTTGAACTGGGCCAGGCCGGCGAAGGAGAAGCCGTCCGTGCCGATGCGGCAGCCGTCGATCAAGCCGACGAGCTCGGGCCGGATGCCCCAGCATCCGAGGATGAACGGCTCCCGTCCGACCTCCTGCCGGACGGCCTCGACGTATCTCCTGAAGGAGGCCGTGAGGCCGGCCTTTCGGCGGGCAAAGTGCCCGGCGTGGGCGTTGTAGCCTTCGTAGCGGAGGTGGCGCAGGGCGTCGACCTTGAAATATTCCCAGCCCATTCCCTTCAGCCCGCGATAGACGGGCCGGACCACCTCGTCCAGGGCCCGGCCGTTGGAGGCGTCCAGGCTGTAGCCCACCCAGTTCCCCCACGCGGGGCGGCCTTTTTCGTCCGCGACGAACCAGTCCCTGTGGGACTCGGCGAAGTCGGCCTGCTTGAAAGCCACGTTGGTCCAGATGCCGGGCGTCAATCCCTTGCCTTTGATATAGCCGGGCAGGAACTCGAGGCCGCGGGGGAACTTTTCGTTGGCCTCGAGCCAGAGATCGGGGCGCCCCTCCCCGCGCTGGTAGCCGTCGTCGATCTGAAGCAGATCGTAGCCGAACGGCTTGAGCGTCTCGGCCAGGGTGTCGGCGGTCTCGACGACGTCGGCCTCCGTGATCTTGTCGTAAAAGGCGAACCAGGAGATCCAGCCGGCGACCGATCCGTCCCAGACGTCGTAGGTCCAGGGCTCGAAGGACTCCAGGCCTCGATGGACGCGGTAATACGCGGGCCGAAAACGGAGAACGATCTCCCGGCCCTCGGCCTCCATTCCGTAGGACCGTTGGCCGCCCTCTTCCCCTTCGAAGCCGACGGCCACCGCCGGTCCGGCGTCGACCGACAGGACCCAATCCGCGGCCCGGTCGTAAACGGCCCGGTTGAGCCGGCTCCGGCTCAATCCGGATACGTGCCGGACCACGACCGGTCCCTTATCCGGGCGGTCGGCCTGGCAGGGGAAGGACTGGCCCGAAGCGGCGATCGATCCGGAGAGGGCGGCCCGGCCCCCGCCGGAAGCGGCCGTGACGGCCAGGACATTGGTGATCGAGCTTCCGCTGCGAAAGACGTTGCTGGTGACCGTGAAGGGCCCGCCCGACGCTTCCACCCGGCCCGCAAACACTCTCTCTCCTCGATAGGCGACGACGACCTCGTTGCCCTCGACCGTGACCACGGCCGGGAGATTGTACGGATCGACGGCGGTCTGCGCGCCTTTTCGGCACCCTTGGGCCGCCGGAAGGAGGGCCAACACGGCGAGAAGCGCGGCCAAGAGGGAGGCCCGGACGACGCTCTTTCCCGAACTTTGGACTGCCCTCATGTGACCTCCTGTTCCTTTCTTCCGTTCCGGGATCCGGATCACATTCTAAAGCGGGACGGGAGCGGAGGCAACCCTGGCGGCCGCCGAGCGAATTCCTGGGTCGCGGAACGGGACGAAAAACATGACCCAATAAATGGATGTAATCCATGAAGCGGAATGCTTTATTCGCCTTCTTGGATTAATCCGAAAATCTGTAGCCGCCCGTTTCCGAACCGCTTCACAACTCATTGATATCATTATAATAAAAAAAGCTCCAAGATGGCATGAATTATGCTTAATGAATTACGGTTGCGCAGAGGGTCCAATACTCGTAATACGTTTGTTCATCAGAAGAGGAGAGTTCCGGATCATGGAATGGGTCAGGGAGAAAAATCTCGACGGCCCGGCCGGAGAGAACCGCGTTGCCGGCATGACCGCTCCGGGGCGACCCGCACGGCGCCACGGCCATCGCTATAAAAAGGCCAGGTCAGTAGAAGGGGGGTGTAAATCACAGCGCAGCATGATCAATTCAGGCAAAGGGTATTGGAGTCGAGAAACAGTTCTCGCTCCATAGGGAACGGGGTTTCGCTCTCCCCGAGAGCGAGCGATCGAGTCTTACCTTTAATTGGAAGAAAGGAGTGAGTGAAGCCATGGCGATGAAAAGGCTTCTATTAGTTGGCGTTCTTCTCCTATTTACCGGTTCCCTGGCCCTGGCTCAGGCTCCGCCGAGCGGCCGGTTCCAAGGGAAAGTCACCGATGACCAGGGGAATCCTCTTCCCGGCGTAACCGTCGAGGCCATCAGTCCTAGACTGGTCGGGAAATCCGCCACAGTTACGGATGCGGAAGGGACCTTTCGTATCTTCGCGCTTCCTTCCGGAATGTACGAGTTGAATTTCACTCTTCCGGGATTTAGGACCCTCAACAGAACAGATGTCACCCTGACGTTGGGTCAAACCATCGTCATCAACGTGATCTTGGAACCGAGCGCCATCGAGGAATCGATCACCGTCATCGGACAAAGTCCCCTGATCGACGTTAAAAGCACGGTCAGGGGCATGACGATCACCAAGGACACATTCCAGGCGCTTCCCCGGGGCCGCAATTTCGACACGCTCATCACGACCATCCCCGGCGTTTCCAATGAGCCCCTGCTGGCCGGGACCTCGGTCGACGGCGCGTCGGGCTTGGAGAACATGTACTACGTCGACGGAGCGGACGTCACCAACATCGTCAGCGGACGGCTCGCCCAGAGCGCGTCGTTCGAATTCGTCGACGAGGTCCAGGTCAGAGCCTCCGGTTACCAGGCGGAGTTCGGAGGTTCGCTGGGCGGCGTTATCAGCGTCATTTCCCGTTCGGGCGGCAACTCTTTTGACGGCGAGATCGTCGGCTATTACAGCGGTTCCGCCTTGCGCGACAGATATCGCGACATTTTGAGGACGGACCTGTCCAGTACCGCCATCGCCACATACTACAAGTACGACTTTCTCTACGGCGTTAACAACGACAAGCAGTTCGAGTTCGGGGGCAGCCTGGGCGGCTATCTCATCAGGGACAGGCTGTGGTTCTTCGGCTCGTTCCTGCCCGTCCTCTATCGCAACACCCGCACGGTGACGCATAGCACGGGTGTTGTCGCGCCGTGGGTGAGGGACGAGAGGAACTGGAATTATTCCGGCAAACTGACCGCCCAGATCTTCAACAAGTTGCGGCTTGGCGCCTCGATCGTCAACAACTTCTGGCAATATCAGGGCGATCTGGCCACACGCACGAGCAACCCGACTCCCTCCGTCTCCTACGACTCCTACGGCTTCAGCTATCCCAACTATTCCGCCGCCGCAACGGCCGACCTGTCTTTGAGCAACAACCTGCTATTCACCGTCCGTGGCGGCTACTTCATGACCGACAGGACCAATCAGCTCATCCAGCCTCCTGACGAACCCTGCTTCCAGTTCCTGACCGAGGCCCCGGGCGGATATTTCCAGACCACGAATGTCGGTCTGCTCGACATTCCCGCCGCCTATCAGAGGCCGACCGGCTACCAGAACTTCTCGCGCGGCAACGCTTCCATCGTCAAGTTGCAGAAGAACGAAAAATACAGCGTGTCCGCCGACCTGAACTACTTCGTCAGCCTGGCCGGCGAGCATTCGTGGAAGCTTGGAGGCCAGTGGGTGCGCCAGGGCCAGAACTACGACGTCAGCCCCAAGTATCCGATCCTGTTCTTCGCCTGGGACCGAGACCTCATCGCCTACGGCACGAATTATGGCCGCGGCACATACGGTTACTACGCAGCCCGGGGAAACGACGTCACAGGCCCGTTTGGCGATGTCTACGAGGCTTACAGCAACCGCTGGGCGTTCTACCTCCAGGACTCGTGGACCCTCAGCAACCGCATAACCGTCAATGCAGGCTTGCGGACGGAATCGGAGTACATCCCTTCCTATGCCACCGGGAATCCGGATTTTGAGAACCTGAGGCCCATCAAGTTCGGTTTCGACAAGAAACTGGCGCCTCGCCTCGGGATCGTCTTTGACGTCTTCGGCGACTCCAGCCTCAAGGTCTTCGGATCCTTGGGCTGGTTCTATGACGTCATGAAGCTCGAAATGGCCTCCGGCTCCTATGGGGGGACCAAGTGGAAAAGCGTATACTACAAGCTCGACACCTACGAGTGGGATAAGATCGGCGTCAACAACTTCTTCCCCGGCGACTACCTGTTGCCGGCGCCCCACACCCTTGATTTCCGGGCCCCATCCTTTGACACCACCGACCCCGACATGAAGCCGATGGGCATCAGGGAGATCAGCATCGGCGCCGAACAGAAGCTCCGCGACGACCTGGCCCTTTCGGTGCGCCTGGTCAACAAGCACCTCATGTGGGCCATCGAGGACATCGGCATCCTCCTGCCGGACGGCGAACATTACTACACGACGAACCCCGGCGGGCCGTTCATCAACGCCAAGTACGCCGAGGCCCGAGCGGCCGGGTTGATCCCCGCGGCCGCCCCCGATTGCCCCAAGGCCAAACGGGAATACTACGGTGTCAACATCGCCCTGGACAAGCGCTTCTCCAACAACTGGTTGGGCGGCTTCTCCTACACCTGGAGCCGCCTGACGGGCAACTACAGCGGCCTCGCTTCCGGCGACGAATACGGCCGGGCCAGCCCGAACGTCGAGCGCTACTTCGATCTCTGGTATCTCGCCTTCGATTCCAACATGAATCCCATCGACGGCCTGCTCCCCGGCGACCGCCCCCACTACTTCAAGCTCTACGGCTCCTACGTCACGCCTTTCGGATTGACCGCCGGCCTCGTCATCAACGCCATGAGCGGCGTTGTGACCTCTACCGAATGGGCCATGGACGTCCAAGGCTTCCTGCCCTTTAACCGGAACGACCTCGGTCGCGCGCCGTTCCTCTGGTTCGCCAACGCCTACCTGGCCTACGAATTCAAGCTCGGTGGCAAAACCCGCCTCCAGGTCAACCTCAACGTCGACAATCTGTTCAACATCGACACCGCGCAGCGCATCTACCAGATCTACAATCAGGGCTCCGTCGCGGTGGATGAAGATGTCATCGCCGCGGGAGGTTGGGACATCAACGACTACAGCCCCGTGCTTGATCCCCAGTTCAAAAAGCCGACGGCATTCTACGGGCCCCTCACGGCCCGCCTAGGATTCAAGATCGCATTCTAGCTCCCTTCTGTCGCCCGTGCAGAAACTCGGCCCGCCCCCGCTCCGGCGGGGGCGGGCCCTCCTCTATCTCAATCCCCGGGCGTCGGGCCTTTGATGAATCCGGAAGAAGGAAGAGGATCATGAAAAGGATATCTCTGGTCGCCGCACTGGCTTTATCGTTCATCCTAGCCCTGCTGCTGCCGCTCTTTGCCCAGGCCACCGATAAAGGATATTCGCCGAAAGACCTCGAGCCCAAGTACAGGCAGTGGCTGGAGGAAGAGGCCGTTTACATCATCACCAAGAAAGAACGCGACGTTTTCCTCCACCTGAAGACGAACAAGGAGCGGGATATCTTCATCGAGGCCTTCTGGAAGCAACGCGATCCCACGCCCAACACGCCCGCCAATGAATTCAGGGACGAACACTTCCGGAGGATCAAGCACGCCAACCAGTACTACGGCAAGGACTCGCCCCAGCCGGGCTGGAAGTGCGATATGGGCCGCATCTACATCACGCTCGGCGAGCCCAAACAGATCGAGCGCTACGAAAACGAATCCGATCTCTATCCGCTCCAGGTCTGGTTCTACGAAGGCCTGGTCGAATACGGGCTGCCGAGCGCGTTCTACATCGTTTTTTTCAAGAAATACAACGCCGGGGAATACATCCTCTACTCCCCCACGCGGGACGGACCCCAGAGCCTGATGCCCCATTACTCCGACGACCAGACCGGCTACATCAAAGCGTACCGGGCCCTGGCCGAGATCAATCCGGGCCTCGCGCAGATCTCCATGAACCTGATCCCCGGAGAGATGATGCCGATCGGGACCACCCCGTCCATGGTCTCCGACATCCTGATCTCGGCCAAGGTCCCCAACGCCCCGAGGTACAAGGTCCAGGACTCCTACGCGGAAAAGCTGCTCGCCTATAAGGACATCATCGACGTGGATTACACCGCCAACTACATTGAAAGCGGCTTTCTGGCGCGCGTTTTCCTTGGCCCCAAAAACACCGCCTACGTTCATTACCTGATCGAACCGAGCCGCCTATCCTTCGAGCAGTACCGAAACACGTTCACATCCAATCTTGAGATCGACGGAAATATCACCGATGAGAACGGGCGTATCATTTACCAGTTCGAGCGCCGGATCCCGATCGAGATGGATTCCGGGCAGATCGCGTCCATCAACGACAAGCTCTTCAGCTACCAGGACATCTTTCCGGTCGTCCCCGGAAAGTACAAGTTGAACGTCATCATGAAAAACACGATCTCCAAAGAATTCACGACGATCGAAACCCCGATCAGCGTGCCGGTGCCGAAATCGGTTTGGATGAGCCCCCTGCTTCTCGCCAACAGGACGGATAGGAACACGAAATTCTCCGGACATGTCAAGCCGTTCCTCTTCGGCGACATTCAACTCCGGCCTTCTCCCAGGAACGACTTTCTTCAAGCCGACACGCTGGCGGTCTGCCTCCAGCTTGCGGGGCTGACCCCTGAACTCCGCAGCGAGGGGACCCTTGAACTGGCCTTCCTCAGAGAAGGGGAAAAGCATCAGGCCCTGACCCGGAAGCTCGCCGAGATTCCCGCGCTCGATCGCATCATCGAAGAGTTCCCTCTGGCAGGTTTCCCTCCTGCCTACTACACGCTGGAAGCGACCTTGTATGATATATCGCAGAGTCCGGTCGTTTCCGAAAGGGCACCGTTCTTGATCACTCCGCGCGCTTTCCTTTCCCGGCCCTGGGTCCTTTCGATGCCATTCATGACACCCGACAGCCCGGAAATCGCCAACATCCTGGGGATCCAGCTCCTGAACAAGAAGGCTGTCGACGAAGCCCTGCCCCGGCTCGAGTCGGCCTCCCGGAGAGCGCCTTCCGAACCGAGGTTCGCCCTCGACCTGGCCCGGGCCTATTTCGAGAAAAAGGATTTCGCCCGGGTCAAGGCGACCGTCAAGCCGTTCATCGACCACCAGCAGGAATCCACTTTCATCCTGCTCATGGGGCAGTCCTGCCAGGCTCTGGGCGAGGCGGCCGACGCTATATCGTTCTACAAAACCTATCTCATGCGATTCGGCACCAATATCAGCGTGCTCAACTCCCTGGGCGACTGCCACCTTGCTCTGGGGCAGAAAGAGCAGGCCTTGACCGCCTACGAGAAATCCCTCGAGCTCGAACCGACTCAGGAAAAGACCAAGGCTCTCGTCCGGGCCCTGAAAGAGGGAAAATGAGAAAATCCGTCTTCGTGGCGGCCGCGGCGCTGGCCCTGGCCGTATCATTCGCCTGCTCCCGGTACCCCGTCCCAAAAAACCTCGACGAGGAGAGCAGCGAGTTCTATTCCCAGGCCCGGTACATCATCACCAAGGAAGAGCGTAAGTCCTTCCTCCGGCTCGTCCCCGCCGAGCGGTTCTCGTTCATCAGAGAATTCTGGGAACGAAGGGATCCGACGCCAGGCACCGATCGGAATGAATTCAAGGAGGATTACCTCGGCCGTATCCAAGAGGCCAACCGCCTCTTCAAGGAAGGCAGTACTCCCGGCTGGCTCCAGGAAAGGGGCGAAGTCTACGTCACTCTGGGCCGGCCCGACCACAGGGAAAGCTATCCCCGAGGGATCGATTTCTATGGGAAGCCCCAGGAGATCTGGTGGTATGGCTTCTTCCCGGTCGTTTTCGTCGACGAGAATTGGTCGGGCAACTACCGGCTGACCGCTCTGGGGGCGCGCCACATCACCGAGATCGCCGCGGCCCGAGCGGAAGAGAGAGCCCGGAGTGACGGAAGCCGATCCGAACCCGTTCCTGAACTGGTTTTCGAAATTGCCTCGGAAAGCGCCGACGGCCGGACGGCTTTCAGCATCAAGATCCCTTACAAGGCCATCTGGTTCAAGGCCGAGGGCGATACCTTCAAAACGACGCTCGACGTGAGCCTGAGCGTCAGCGGCCGGAGCGGTAAAACGGTCTGGGAAACCGAAAAAGCCTTCGACGTCTCCGCGTCCCGCATCGAAGGTCTCAAGCTCTTCGAGCAGACCTACGAAATGCGGGTCGAGGCAGATCTGCCGGCGGGCACCTATAAACTCAACGTCGAGATCACCAACCGGACAGGGAACAGCCGGGGCAAAAAGAGCCTCGACTTCGAGATATGAGGCCGAGCGGCGCGGCAAGGGCCGGAGAGATCACGGCCGCCCGGGCCCTCAGGCGTAAGGGCTAGGCGATCAGCGCGGGTTTTTCTTGGAGGCCAAAAGGAGGAGGCCGACGGCGACCGTGGCCAGCTTGCGGGCCCTGCGGATGACGCCCAGGCTCAAGCCCAGGGCCGCGGTCAGGCCCAGGCTGCGGGCGATCACGACGTGGGCGCTCTCCATGATCCCGAAATGCCCGGGCACGAAGAAGAACGCCGTGTTGATGATGGTCACCCCGGTCGTCGTGAACAGGGCCTGGATGAACGAGCTGTGGGCCCCGAGCACCCGCAGGATGACGAGGACCTCGAGAACGCCGATGAGCCGCCCGAGAAAGTGCAGGGCGGCGGCGGCCGCCGTCCTCGGACCGAAGCCGCGGTGAAGGGCCCGGAGGTTCGCGTCGAGGTCCCGGATATGGCTTTCGCGACCGGCCACGAAGCGCCGGACCCGGGGGACGAGCCTGGCGGCCTGGCCGAGCGTCCAAAGGACGCCTTTTCTCTGGAAGACGACCAGGACGGCGATCCCGACCAGGGTGGCTCCCAAGCAGATCGCGGCGGCCATGTTCATCCAGCCCGGCAAATCGAGGAACACCAGACTGAGGAGGAAGCCGATCATGAGAAAGAACACGGAGGCGGAATACTCAAGGGTCTTGTCGACCAGAATGCCGGGAATGCCCTGCCGGAGAGGGGCGTAGCTCCTGATCAGGAAAGCTCGGGCCGCGTCACCGCCGATGCTGACCGAGGGCACGAGCGTGTTCAGGGCGTCGGCGATGATCTTGACCCTGTAGAGCCGGCCGAGAGGGACGGGCCGCGAATGGACCGGCTGGACAAGATACCAGGCGGCGGTCTGGAGGAACAGCCAGACGAAGGCCAGGCCGATCGTGACCAGGAACCATGGCCCGAAACGGGACAGATGCTCGAGCAGGACCTCTGTGCCGATCTTCGACAGCAGGTAGACGAGAAGCAGCAAACCGGCGCCGCTGAGCAGGGCCCGGGTCTTGTTCCAGACCTTTCCGGAGGGGCCCGGGCGTTGCGCTCGGCCGAGCGCTCCCGAAGCGATCGCGGCCTCGGCCCTGCGGAGGGCCGGTTCATCGTCGACATCGATCCAGAAGGCATCCCCGGTCGTCCAGGTCCCTGCCCGGCCCTTCTCCCCCATCAGCCGGATGCCGCCGGAAAGTGTGAAGTCGCCGCGGGCCTGGCTCGTCTCGAGCGCCGAGAACAGGGCCGGCGTGCAGAGGAACGCGCCGGTATCGAAGGCGTTGTAGTTCGGGAGGCACTTGCCGATGGCCGCGATCCGCCCGTCCATCCGCAGCCCAAATCGATGCCTTCCTGATCAACCGGGAGCAGTCCGTTCTCCGGAAACTGGTCGCGCTGGGCGGATCGATGGAGCAGGA
>JAWOHF010000314.1:0-4623 GCA_046496285.1 Candidatus Aminicenantota bacterium | reverse complement strand
GTGCGAGGGCTGTACGCTCCCGGTTCGATCTTCAAACTGCTCATGGCCCTCGGCGGACTCGATTTCGGCTACATCGACGAGCGGACGACCGTCTTCTGCAGCGGTTCGACCGTGATCTACGGCTCGCCTTTCGCCTGCTGGTTCCGGCCGGGACACGGGTCCATGGACCTCTCCGATGCCATCAAAAACTCCTGCAACATCTACTTCTATCAACTCGGCCGGCGCATGGGGATCGACATGATCGCCCTGGCCGGGGAACGGGCCGGCCTCGGGGTCCGAACGGGGATCGATCTCACCGGGGAGAAGGACGGCCTCATCCCGAGCTCCCAGTGGAAGGTGAAGACCCTCAAAACACCCTGGTTCCCGGGCGAGACGATCTCCGTCTCCATCGGCCAGGGGCCGCTCCAGATGACCCCTCTCCAGGTCGCGGCCTTCACGGCCCTGATCGCCGGCCGGGGGGACAGGATCCGTCCCCATCTCCTCAAAGCGGACCAGGACGCCGGAAAAGGGGCGAAGGCCCCCTTCAAGTCGGCCGCCTACGGCCCGATCATCGAGGGGATGTGGAGATCGGTCAACGACATGGGGACGGGCCGGGCGGCCTTCGTCGCCGGGATGGACGTCTGCGGCAAAACGGGCTCGACGCAGGTCATGAGCCGGGAGCGCGCCGAAAAACTGGCCAAGGCCGGGATCGAGATCAAGACCCACTCCTGGTTCTCAGGTTTCGCTCCCCGCGACGACCCGCGCATCGTGGTGACCGTCCTGGTCGAATACGGGGGAGGGGGGGGCGCGACGGCCGCCCCTCTGGCCGGCCGGATCTTCTCCCTCTTCCAGGAGCTTCAAGGCCCATGATGATCGATCGGCGTCTGGTCCAGGAAGTGGACTGGGTCCTGATCGGACTCGTCCTCCTCAATTCGTTGATCGGGGTTCTCTTCATTTACAGCGCCTCCCATTTCGTGCCGGGAGCATACTACCTGAAACAGCTCGCCTGGGTCGGCGCCGGGCTCGTCGCTCTCATCCTCGTCGTCATGGTCGACTACAAGTTCCTGGTCTCCTTTTCGCCCTATTTTTACGGCCTGTCGGTCGCCCTTTTGGCCGGGCTGCTGGTCTTCGCCAGGCTCATCGCCGGGACGAAAAGCTGGATCGCCTTCGGCTCCTTTCGGTTCCAGCCGTCGGAGATGGCCAAGATCGTCATGATCCTCCTCTTTGCCCGGCTCTTCGCCGAGTACAAGGGCGCCTATCTCACGCCCCGATTCACGGCCCTGGCCCTGCTTCTGGCCGGCGTCCCCGGCCTCCTGATCGTCCTTCAGCCCGACCTGGGCACGGCCCTGGCTTTTTCGGCCGTCGCCGGCGGGGCCTTCGTCCTGGCCGGGATGAAGAAAAAAACGATCGCCGTCTTTCTCCTTCTGTCCCTGGTGATCGGCGTGGGCGGCTGGAATTTCGGGCTCAAGGACTATCAGAAAAAGCGGCTGGCGACCGTCCTGAGCCCCCATCAAGACCCTCGGGGATCGGGCTACCAGCTCATCCAGTCCAAGATCGCCATCGGCTCCGGAGGCCTGACCGGGAAAGGTTTCAAGAACGGGTCGCAGATCCAGCTCCGTTTCCTGCCCGCGCGCCACACGGATTTCATCTTCTCTGTGGTCGGGGAGGAGTTCGGGTTCCTGGGCGTGTTCACGGTCATCGCCCTCTATTCATTCATGCTTCTCCGGATGTTCCGGTCGGTGACGAAAGCCAGGGACCGGGCCGGGGTCTACATCGTTTTCATGGCTTCTTTGCTGATCGCCTTCCAGTTCCTCGTCAATATCCTGATGATCATCGGTCTGTTCCCGGTCACCGGGATCACCCTCCCGTTCCTGAGCTATGGGGGGTCCTCCCTCGTCGCGAGCTACGTCGCCTGCGGTCTGATCCTGAACGTCAGGATGAGGCGGTTCGCGAATGTCTGAGGACCCCGGGTTGCAGAAGATCCTGTCCCGGGTCGAGAAGCCGGGCCGCTATGTGGGGGGGGAATGGAACGAGATCCGGAAGAGGCCGTCAGCCCGATTGACGAAGGTGGCCCTGGCTTTTCCCGACGTCTACGAGATCGGGATGTCCTACCTAGGGCAGAAGATCCTCTACTCTCTGCTGAACCGGGACCGGGACGTTCTCGCCGAGCGGGTCTTCGCCCCCTGGCCGGACTTTGAACGGGAGCTGCGGGCGGCGGGCATGCCTCTGACCACCCTCGAGAACGGCATCCCCCTCCGGGAGTTCGACATCGTCGGGTTTTCGCTGCTCTACGAGCTCAACGACTCCAACATCCTGACCATGCTGGACCTGGGCGGCATCCCGCTCCGGGCGCTTGAAAGGGGGGAGGGATGCCCTCTGGTGATCGCCGGAGGGCCCGCGGCCTTCAATCCCGAGCCGCTGGCCGCGTTCATCGATCTCTTTCTGTTGGGCGACGGCGAACAGGCCTTTCCGGAGATCGTCCGGTCCGTCCGGGCGCTCAAAAGGGCGGGCTGCGACCGGGCTTCGCTTCTCAGCGAGCTTTCAGGGATCGACGGAGCCTATGTCCCGTCCCATTATCGTCCCGCCGCTCACGGGGCGTCGCCGCTCGTCGTCCCGGAGCCGCGGGGAGACGCTCCCTCCCGGATCCGGAAAAGGGTCCTGCGGGGCTTCGGGCGGTCCCCTTTCCCGGAGAAGATCGTCGTCCCCAACTTGCGCGTGGTGTTCGACCGGGTCGCGGTCGAAGCGGCCCGAGGCTGCCCCCAGAACTGCCGTTTCTGTCAGGCCGCGAGCGTCTATTTCCCCCATCGGGCCAAGGATCCCGACGTCGTTCACAGAACGGTCGTCCGCAGCCTCCGGCAGACGGGATACGAGGACGCTTCCCTCTCGGCCCTGTCGATCGGCGATTACCCCCATCTCGAGGGGACCGTCCGCTGTCTCATGGACGAGCTGGCCCAGGACAAGATCTCCCTGTCCCTTTCTTCGCTCCGTCCGGGGAGGCTGTCCCGGGACCTCGTGGAGAACATCCAGAGGGTCCGCAAAACCGGGTTCACCCTCGTCCCCGAAGCCGGGACCGAGCGCCTTCGAAAAGTCATCAACAAGAAGCTCGACGACCGTCAGATCGAGGACGCCCTGACGTTCGCCTTTCAAGGCGGCTGGAAGCTGGTCAAGCTCTATTTCATGGCCGGGCTGCCCACCGAGACCGATGAGGACCTCGCGGCCGTCGTCTCCCTCGTCCGGAAGGCCCTTGAGCTCGGACGGTCGATCCTCGGGTCGCCCCCCCGCATCCACGTCAGCCTGTCCTCGTTCATCCCCAAGCCGCACACGCCTTTTCAATGGCTGGGCATGGAGGATGAGGGCCGCCTTCTGGAGAAGCAGGACTACGTCCGGGCCGAACTCCGCAGGCACCGCTCGGTCGAGGTCAAGTGCCACCCCGTCGCGACGTCCGTCCTCGAAGCCGTTTTTTCACGCGGAGACAGAAGGCTCGGGCCCGTTCTGGCCCGGGCCTGGTCCAAGGGCGCCCGGTTCGACGGTTGGGACGACCGCTTGGACCCCGGTCTCTGGCGACAGGCTTTCGACGAGGAGGGCGTCGATTTCCGGGATTACCTCGGGCCCCTGGGCCGCGAGGAAAGGCTCCCTTGGGACCACATCGACTCGGGGTTGGCCAAGGCCCATCTCTCCCGCGAGCTCGATCTGGCCCTCCAGGGGGAGCCCTCGCCTTCCTGTCTGGAGAGGTCCTGCGCCGAGTGCGGGGGGTGCGAGCTCCGGTTCTGGAAAAAGCCGGCCCGGCCGGCGCGGATCAGCGCCCTGCCGGCGCCGGAGCCGCGGCTCGGAAAGCCTTCGGACGAGATGTCCCGTTACCGGGCCGTCTATTCAAAGCGCCGCAAGTCCTGCTACCTGTCCCATATCGACCTCATCCATATCCTCCAGAGAGGCTTCCGGCGGGCGGGCATCGAGGTCCGCAAAACCGAAGGCTTTCATCCCAAAATGGATCTCTCCTACGGGCCGGCCCTTCCTTTGGGAATGGAAGGTCTTCGGGAGGTCCTCGAGTTCCGTTCCGCACGGGTCATGGAAGAGGCGGATTTCCTGGCCCGGGTGAACAAGGCCCTGCCGGACGGGGTCCGTTTTTCGAGCCTGACACGGCTCGACCGGTCGGCGCCTTCTCTCCACGACGCGATGGTCAAGTTCGTCTATTCCTTCGACGCCGGAGGCCTCGGGCGGGCGGACCTGAAACCGCTCCTGGAGGGATACCGGGACTCCGCTCCGGGCGCGGGGAACCTGGAATTCGAGGTCCGTCGCCGGCGGGTGTATCTCCGGATGGACCCCCCGGGCCGGGGCCCCCGCCCCCAGGACGTCGTCCGTGCGGTCCTGGGCATCGATGACCCGGCCTTCCTCCTGAGGCGCGACGAGATCGTCCTCAGGACGGACCCGAATTGACAGTTGTCCTCGAATCCGGTAAACTTGCCGGCGTTTCCCCAAGAGAATCCACAGACTCTCGCTGAACCTAGGAGAATATGCCATGATCGATTTCAGTTTGACCGAAGATCAGATCGCCCTCCGAGATATGGCCCATGAATTCGCGGAGAAGGAAATGCGCCCCCGGGCCGCCGAGTACGACCGCGGCCACGATTTCCCCGAGGACGTCAT
>JAWOHF010000288.1:0-7752 GCA_046496285.1 Candidatus Aminicenantota bacterium | reverse complement strand
AGAACCCTGCGGAAGCTCTTGAATTCCCTCATGGCCCGGCGGGCCGCCTCCCGGCAATCCCGGCGGGGCGTGCCCAGGGTCAGGAGGAGCTCGACGATCTCATGATCGAGGAACCCGGATAGCCCGCCCTGGAGGAACTTTTGGCGCAGGCGCTCCCGGTGGCCGTCCCGGCCCTCGGGCGTCTCCCCTGGAATCGGCGTGTGCGGGCTCATCGTCTTCCATGCTATAGACGCTCGGGCGCCCTTTTTTTCGCACGCCCCCGTAAGAAATCACCGCAGCGACCGAGGCCGACCTATAAATCCAGGGCCGAGGGTGTTGTCGAGCGAGCGCATAAGGACAATGGCGCAGGGGCCAACCGCGCGACTCGAGAGGGGCGGTGACGCAGCGGGGCGGGGGCCCCCCACCCGCGCGGAGCCGCTGATGCCGAAGAGCCCTTGGGAGCGGCGAGCACGGATGGGGGTGCACCGCGAGAGGAACCGCCTCGGCGAAGATGAGAGTTGGGCCCCGAGCCTAAAGATCCTTATAGCGACCGAGGACGATCCCCGAGGCCTATTCGGTGTAGAGGGAGTCGATGAGCCCCTTGAACTTGGCCTCGACGATGCTCCGCTTGACCTTGAGGGTCGGCGTGACCTCGCCCAGGTCCTGTTCGAAATCGCGGTCGAGGAGGGCGATCTTCTTGATCCGCTCGTAGGACGCCAGCTCGGGGGTCGACCGGTTGACCTCGGCCAGCAGGAAGCTCGCGATCTCGTCCCTGCGGGCTAGCTCCGAACGGCTTCCGAAGGGGATGCCGTTCCCCCGCGCGTAGGCCTCGAGCTTGTCGAAATCCGGGACGATCAGGGCCGAAATGAACTTCCGGCCGGCCCCGACGACGACGGCGTTCTGGATGTAGGGATTCGTCTTGATGCGGTTCTCGATGGGCTGGGGCGCGACGTTCTTCCCGCCGGCGGTGATGATGAGGTCCTTCTTGCGGTCCGTGATGACCAGGAAGCCCTCCTCGTCGAAATGGCCGATGTCGCCGGTATGGAACCAGCCCCCGGCCATGGCCTCGCGGGTCTCCAGCTCCTTCTTGTAGTACCCTTTCATGACGTTCGGGCCGCGGGCCAGGATCTCGCCGTCGGGGGCGATGGTCACCTCGACGCCCGGGATGACCGGGCCGACCGTCCCGAACTTCATCTTGTCGAAAGTGTTGCAGGCCAGGACGGGAGCGGTCTCGGTCAGCCCATAGCCCTCGAGGATGGTGATGCCGATGGCGTAAAAGAACTCGGCCACGTCCTTGGACAGCGGCGCGCCGCCGGAGACGAAGAACCGGACCCGGCCGCCGGTCTTTTCGACGATCTTGGAAAAGACCAGCTTGGCGGCCAGTTTACGCCGCGCCTGGAGGGCCCGGGGTATGCGTTGATGGCGGATCTTCAGGGCCCCGTATTTCTTGCCCACCCGCAGGGCCCAGAAGAAGATCCGCCTCTTGAGGGCCGATTGGGCCAGGATGTTGTCCATGACCTTGGCGTAGATCTTGTCGAACAGGCGGGGAACGCTGATCATGATGGTCGGCCGGACCTCGAGGAGGTTCGCGGCCACCGTCTCGATGCTTTCCGCGTAGGCGATGGTCGCCCCTTTGTAGAGGAACGAGAACGTCGTCATGCGTTCCAGCACGTGCGACAGCGGGAGGAACGACAGGATCGTGTCGCTGCGGGTGAACTCGACGATCGAATCCAGGGCCTTGCTGTTGGAGACGAAATTCGCGTGGCTCAGCATGACGCCCTTGGGGATGCCCGTCGTGCCCGAGGTGTAGATGATCGAAGCCAGGTCGTCGGGCCGGACGGCCCGGGCCGCTTTCTCGAAGAGCTCGGGGCCGGAGGCGGCCAGGGTCTTGCCCCGCCCCATGACCTCCGCAAGGCTCATGACCCCCTCGGGCGCTTCCTCTTCGACGAGGATGAAATGGCGCACGGAGGGCAGTTCTCTCCGGACGGCCTCGACCTTCAGCCAGAGGAGGCGGTTCGAGCAGACGACGACCTTGGCGTCCGAATCGTTGATGATGTACTTGACCTGGTCGGGCATGAGCGAGGGGTAGATCGGGACGGTGACGCCGCCCGCGCAAAGCGTCGCGAAATCCGTGATCGTCCACTCCGGCCTGTTCTCGGAGAAGATGACGAGCTTGTCCCCGGGCCCGAAACCCAGGTCCCGCAGGCCCAGCGACAGATCCTTGACGCGCTCGGCGACATCGGCCGTCGACAGAGGGACGAAGTGCCCCTCTTTCTTGACCATCATCAGGGCGTCTTTGGCATAGGTCCGGACGGTGTTGAGAAAGAGCTGGCTCAGGGTTTCGACCACGGGAGACCTCCTGGACGGTGTTGACCCCCCCATTGTACCCCGATTCGGCGCCGGAATGTCAATCAGGCCCATGGGCGGCGAGGAGGCCGGGCCGGCGATTGACGGACCCCGGGGCCTATGGTAAAAGCGGGAAGGACGAGAGAGGTGCCATGAGCGGTAACATCCCCATCCTGCACGTCGAAGGGAAAACCCTGCCCGAGGCCTGGGAAAAGGCCGTCCTCGCCTGCTGGCGGCACGGGGTGCCCGTACGGACCGAATACGACAAGCCCGGCGACCCGCCGAGCCGGGACTGCACCATGGTCTGGACCGTCGAGGACCCGTTCGCCGAACCGCGCATCCACCGCGCATTCCCGGGCGGGCTGGAGGACCTCGAGATCTACCGTCAGGAGGTCGTCGACGGGGTCCACGACCACTGGATCGCCCCCGAGGAAGGGAAGTGGACCTACACCTATCACAAGCGCCTGTTCTCCTACGAGATCGAGGGCCGGAGCATCGATCAGATCGGCGGGCTGGTCGACAAGCTCGTCGAAGCGGGCCACACCCGCAGGGCCCAGGCCATCACCTGGAACCCCCGGCTCGACCCGCCGACCTACGACCCGCCCTGCCTCCAGCGCCTCTGGTGCCGGATCCTCGACGACGGGAAAGGGGGGGCCGTGCTGAACATGAACGCCCACTGGCGGTCCCGCGACGCCTACAAGGCCGCCTACATGAACGTCTTCGCCCTGACCGACCTCCAGCGCCTGATCGCCCGCCGGGTGGCGGAGAAAGCCGGGAAGCCGGTGCGCGTCGGAAGGTACGCGGACCTCGTGGACAGCTTCCACATCTACGGCTCCTACTTCCAGGAGTTCGAGGGATTTCTGAAGATGGTCGAGAAGCGGTCCTTCGAGGACCGCACCTGGCCGAGCGCCTACGCCGAGCCCATGTTCGAAGAGGCCCGCGAGCGCTTGAGAAAGGAAAGTCAGGAGCCGGGATAAGCGCTCCCGCCTGTCATGCTCACGATCGCCCTCTGCGCTCTTGCGCTGCTCGGCGCGGCCCTGGCCGTCCGGTTCAGGACGAAGGGGCCTGTTGCCCTCTACCGCCTCGCCAAGCCGGGGACGATGGCCCTGATCGTTCTGGTCGCCCTCGTCCGTCCCGACGCTCTGCCCCCCTACAAGATCTTGATTCTGGCCGGTCTCCTGGCCTCGTCCGCCGGGGACGTCTTCCTATTGCTCCATCGAAAGTGGTTCCCTGCCGGGCTCGTGTGTTTCTTCCTCGCCCACGGTTTCTACGCTCTGGCCTTCAAGCCGGCGACGGGCCAGGCCGCCTCGGGAGCGACGTTGATCCCCTTTCTCGTTTTCGGCCTGCTGATGTTCCGGACCCTGGCCCCGAATCTGGGGAAGCTGAAGCTCCCTGTGCTCGTTTACATCGCGGCCATCACGATCATGGCCTGGTTCGCGGCGGCGCGGTTCATCGACCTGGGCGGGTGGAAAACGCTGGCCGCCTTCTCGGGAGCCCTGCTTTTCCTGGCCTCCGACGCCGTTCTGGCCTACGCCCGGTTCGTCAAGGATCTCGGCTCGGCCCAGCTTTTCATCCTGGGCACCTACTTCCCCGCCCAGCTCCTGATCGCGCTTTCCATTTAGTTCAAGACCGCCACACGCACACCATGTCAGCAAAATTTGGATAAGCGAGGGGTGGTGACGCAACGGCGGGGGGCCCCCCACCTGCGCGGAGCCGCTGATGCCCGAGAGCGCTCAGAAGCGGCGAGCACGGATGGGGGTACGCCGTGAGAGGAACCGCCCCGAGCGCGGGACATAATCGACCGGAAAAGGGAGATCGACCTGAAAGATCGGGGCTAGGACCGGACCATCTTTCCGTCGAGTCCGACGACGACCTTGGAGACCGCGAGCGGACGGCCCGAGAGCTCGACGGCCTGGCGCACCAGTCGCTCGAGCCCGGAACAGCACGGCACGGTCATGATGGCCACCGTGATCGACCGCAGGTCGTTGCGCCGAATGAGCTCGGCCAGCTTCTCCACGTAGCCCGCCGTTTCGTCGAGCTTGGGGCAGGCGATGACCAGCTTTTTGCCCATGAGCAGCTCCTCGTGGAAGGCCCCCTGCGCGAAGGCCGTGCAGTCGGCGGCAACGAGCAGGTCGCTGCCCTGGAAATAGGGGGCGAGGGGAGAGACGAGGTGGAGCTGGATGGGCCACTGGCTCAGGCGGGAGGGCTGAGGGCCGGACGGCCCGGCTCCGCTCTCAGGGCCGGGGGATATCTCCCGGGCCAGGCTGCCGGGGCAACCCGCGGGAACCGCGTGGTCCTTCCGGTCGCCGAGGCCATGGACCTGGGAGGCGGCCTCGCAGCCCCGCGTCTTCAGGACGTGCCGGTAGGCGGCCTGCGGGTCGTACCCCTCGCTCTCACGCTCGACGACCTTGAGGGCATCCCTCGGGCAGACGTCGAGGCAGGCGCCCAGGCCGTCGCAGAAGATCTCCCGGACGAGGACGGCCTTGCCCTGGCCGTCGATCTCCAGGGCGCCCTCGGCGCAGGCCGTCGTGCACAGGCCACAGCCGTCGCACTTCGCGCGGTCGATCTCGACGATCTTTCTTGCCGGCATGGCGGGACTCCTCTCGTTCCAGCGGATGGATCCATTATAGCCGGAGTCTCCCGAAATAAAAGCGCCGGGCGGCGGCCCCGGGCTTATCGCCCGAAACGCGGGTTGACGACGCCGCTGAAGACGGAGCCGAAGGTGTAGCTGATGCCGACGGAGAGGCCGTAGTTGTAGTTGGTGGCCAGCATCTTGCGCTGGAGGAGGATCTCGTCGTAGCTGGCGTCGGCCTTGGGCAGGGACAGCTGATCGTGGATCCGGGAGTACTGACCGCTGAGGTTGACGGCCAGCCCTTTGAAGACGTGGAGGGAGACGCCGCTCCAGAACTCCAGGCGGTTCTTGCTGAAATCGCTGAGCAGGTTCGACCCCGAGAGCGAAGTGCTGACGTGCCCCCAGGGCTCCTTGATCTCCAGGGTCATGGACAGGGTCTGCCCGATGACGTTTTCCTTGGTCTTGTCGTAGATCGTCTCCTCCATGTACTTGTTGAAATGGAAGCCGACCCGGTAGAGGAGCCGGAGCTGCTTGCGGGTGGACATGGAGTAAGGGAAGAAATTGTACTCGACGGCCGGGGCCGGGTTCACAGCCAGGGCGATGTTGTGATAGCTCGAGGAGCTGACCGCGAGCCAGGCCCCGGCCGACAGGCGCCCGCTCAGGCTGACGACGTAAAGCCCGCTCAAGCTCTGGCTGTCGGCCGACGAGAGGAGCGTCTCGTCGTCGATCTGGAACCGGCTGCTGTTGATGTTGCCCGAAAGGCCCGCCCGGAACTTGTTTTGCGATGTCACCCGGTTGGCCGAGAGATACCCGCTGAGCGAGGCGAAGTCGCGGGACGCCTCGCCGCTCATGCTCCCGGATACACCCACGCTGAAGATCCAGGAGTTCCAGCTGTCCGTCGTGCCCCGGCCCATGACCCTTCTCTCGAAATTGACGTCCAGGAAATCCCCCATGGCCGTCCTTGCGGCGAACGGGACGAGCCCGACCTTGATGACCCGGGCCAGGCCCCGGCGCTGGTCGTCGTTCGAGTCCTCGCGGTCGGAGACGTACTTGAGGGTGTTCTGGATGTCGTAATACCCGTTCCGGCCGATGAAATCCAGAGTGTACTCCCGCCCGCCGCCTCCCGTGGGCTGAATGGTGACCATGATATAGACGTCCGCTGCTTTGCGCTCGCGGACGAAGTCGACGAAGGTGATCTCGCTCCGGATGTAATCCATGTCGCATTGATGGCAATCGACGAAAACCTTGGCCGTCGACTGCTTCAGGTCCTCGGCCGCGAGCTCCGTCTGCTGGGAGCCCGGCAGGAACGGGGCCAGGAGAACGAGGCCCGCCAGCATCACGGACAGCTTCACCCTGATCGTCGCCGGCTTGGGGGCCGTCCCGGCCGGGAACGGTTTCGAGGGGTCGAACCAGGAACGGGCCTCCGCGCTTAGGAGGCCGTTCAAGACAAATGCCCCGAGCAGGGTGCCTGCGGGAAAGAGGGGTAGCCCGAGTGCGCCCAAGGCGATCCCCAGGGCGCGCGACCAGGGTTTTCCGCGCCCGACCCCGTCGGCGGTGACGATGTCGGCCGCACCCAGGGCGGCGAACAGGACAAAGAGGGCGACTCCCGCCGCCCCGAGGAGCGCGCTCCCCAGAAGCTCCGATCGTTCGGTGTCCCATCCGATGAACACCGCACCGGTCACGAAGATGAACAGGAAGAGCAGAGCGGTGGCGATCTTCAGCCCTCCTCCGACGATAAGACACAGGCGGGCGATCTTGATCTTAGCCGGCACGGCGATTCTCTGAGAGACTCATTCGGACTATTTTAGTCGCAGCGGGCCGTCCTGGCAACCCGGTTTTTTGGTTTTTCCCGACTTTTCTTCTATAATGAGCCCCGCCGCCCCCCATGGAAAGGATAAGCCGCCTCAACCCCCTTCTGGAGGTCCTCCGGTCCGCGCCGGAGCGAATCAACAAGATCTTCATCCAGCAGGAGCGCGGCCCGAGGCGGATCGGCGAGGTCATCCGGGAGGCCAAGGCTCGAGGCATCCCCTTGTCCTTCGTCCCCGTCCGCCAGCTCGACAAGCTCGCCGCGCATCACCAGGGGGCGGTCGCCGAGGTCTCCCCCAAGGCCTACAGCTCCCTCGACGAGATCCTGGCCGGTTCCTCCAGGCCCTTCCTGGTCCTTTTGGACGAGATCGAGGACCCCCAGAACCTGGGCGCCATCGTCAGGAGCGCCGAGGCGGCGGGCGCCGACGGCCTCGTCCTGCCCGAACGCCGGTCGGCGGGACTTACGGAAACCGTGGACACGGTCTCAGCCGGCGCCCTCGGCCACCTCCGGGTGGCCCGCGTCACGAACCTGGCCCGGGCCCTGGACGACCTCAAGCAAAGGGGGATCTGGCTGGTCGGCGCGGAAGGGGCGGCCGGGGAACCATGGCACGCCTTCGATTACACCGTTCCCGTGGGCATCGTCCTGGGCTCGGAGGGCCGCGGCCTCCGCCCGGTCATCCGCAAGGCCTGCGACAAGGTCCTGGCCATCCCCATGGCCGGCCGGGTCAACTCCCTCAATGTGGCCGCCGCCGCGGCCGTCTTCCTCTTCGAGGTCGTCCGCCAGCGCCGGGAAGCGAAGTCTTAAGAGACCGAGGCCGCTCGGCTCGGGACGTTCCTCTCACGGCGCACCCCCCACTACGAGATCGCCCTTTCTTCGGCTGCGGAGGGGCCTCGGGGTATCCTCTCCGTCCGCGCGGTGATTCTTCACGCGTTCCCGGTCCGGATCTGGTGGGAATGGGCCGCATATCCGTCCCGGGCCCGCTAAATCACCGCTTTATGCTCCCGTCAAGGACACCCCTGCGGCCCCTTCTTCCGCAGCCTCGTAATCT
>JAWOHF010000255.1:0-15507 GCA_046496285.1 Candidatus Aminicenantota bacterium | reverse complement strand
CTCTTCTTTTCGACGCCGAGCCGCGTCACCGCCAGAAGCCGTCCGACGAACTGACGAGCTTCCGGGCCATTCTCGAGGGCACTCCGCCCAGCCTCGAGTTCAACCAAGCCATCTGGGGCTGGTTCGGCGGCCGCCCGTCCCGCATCAGCATCCGGGACGGCGAACCTTTCGCGGGGCAATTGCGTCTCCATCCATGCGCCCCGGGGCCACGGGCGCAAGATCATAACGGAGGAGATCGTCGATGAACAAGCGCTCAGGAAATATTCTTCTCGCGATCCTGGCGGCCGCGCAGGCCGCGTGCCTTGGCGGACAGCCTCCCGGAGAGCGGGCTTCCGCTCGGGCGGTCGAGGACATCCTGCGGTCCTATGTCGAGGACTTTCGCGCCGACCCGGCGGCCGCCGAACCGATCGTCTTCGGCGTCGTCGTCAAGGACGCCGCGGAGCCCGAATGGCACGTCGTCGTGAGCGGCGCGCCGGGCCCGGACGGCGCTTACGGGGTCGAGCTCCGTAAGGGGCCCCCTTCGAGCCCGTCCTTCCATTACGCGACCGACACGGCCACCCTCGCCAGGATCGACGCCGGCGGCCTGAACGCCATGACGGCCCTGGGGCGGGCCCGGATGTCGGACCCGGCGCCCATGGACGTCGGGTTCGCGCCGGGCTTCGAACCGGGAGAAGGCTTCCTCGCACGCCTTCTGCCCTTCACCTTTCATTTCTGGACCCGCGGCTTCCCCGAGATCGTCGAGTTCGACAAGGAGCGGGGCCGGGTCGTCCACGGGGCCCACATGGTCATCTTCTACTATCAGGAAGGCCTGCGGTCGGGCTGGGCCCGGATCGAGAAGGGCCAGCACGTCAATGAGGACCCCGAAGAACAGACCAATCCCTTCCCGACGATGTTCATCGGTATCCGGGGGCGCGCCGTGGTCAGGATCGGCGGGGTGGAGAGGAGCCTGGAGGACGGGCAGACGGTCTTCGTCCCGGCCGGCGTGACCCACGAGGCCTGGAACCCTTATGACGAGCCGGCCGAGATCATCCTACTGATGTTCGGCAACGGGGCCTGACTGCCCAACGCCTGTCCGGCGGGGTCTCCGCGCCGCCGTAAGAAGGGGGTTGACAATTTCCTACTATAATTATAGTATTTATATAGAATCCGACGAAAGGAGCCGACGATGAAGCGTTTCTTGATCCCGCGCGTGTCGCACTGCAAAGGCGGCTGCCAACGGCCCTCCTGAGCAGGAGGGTAAAAGGCTCATTGTGTGGCTCGAAGGCCCGTCGTCGCTTCTCCGCAGGGGAGGCGGCGCCGGGCCTTTAATTTGGGGACACAATACCCATTCACTATTTTATGGCCCAGGCCCCAAGAGGAGAGGGGAAAAATGGGGAATGAGTATTGTGTCCCCGATTTAAATTATGAATAATGGGGGGGACCAACGAGAGAACGGAGGAGGACCCATGAGATTCGTCATCGGCTCGGCCATTTTGATCTTCGCCCTGGCGGCCGGCTGCGGCAAGCCCGCCAAGGCCCCGGAAGGCATCCTGTTCAAGGACGATCTGGCCTTTCTCGAAACCCACACCAAGCCCGTCGTGCTGCAGAGCGCCGACGGCCGGGCGCTGGTCGCCGTCAGCCCCGACATCCAGGGCCGGGTCATGACCAGCACGTCCGGGGGCCCGACCGGCCCGAGCTTCGGCTGGATCAACCGGGAGCTTATCGCCTCGGGCGAGAACAACCTCCACATCAACGCCTTCGGCGGCGAGGACCGCTTCTGGCTTGGTCCCGAGGGCGGCCAGTTCTCGATCTTCTTCAAGAAGGGCGACCCCTTCGACCTCGACCACTGGTTCACCCCTACGCCCATCAACGAGGGCGGCTACGACATCGTCGGCAAAGGGCCGGACCGCATCCATTTCCACCGGGCCATGCGCCTCGTCAACTATTCGGGGACGGAATTCGACCTCGAGCTCAACCGCGAGATCCGCCTGCTCGAGGCGGCCGACGTCGCCGCTCTGGGCCTCCCGCCCGTGCCCCCCGGCGTCGAGATGGTCGCCTTCGCCTCCGACAACCAGATCACGAACACCGGTGAAGCCGCCTGGACCAAGGAGACGGGACTTCTCTCCATCTGGGTCCTCGGGATGTTCAATCCGTCCCCCGAGACGACCGTCGTCATCCCCTTCAAGGGCGGCCCGGAGAGCGAGCTCGGCCCGGCCGTCAACGACGCCTACTTCGGCAAGGTCCCGGCCGACCGGCTCGTCGTCCGCGAGCAGGACGGCGTCCTGTTCTTCAGCGGCGACGGCGAGTTCCGGAGCAAGATCGGCATCTCCCCGATGCGGGCCAAGCCTTTCGCCGGGAGCTACGACGCGGCCGCCGGCGTCCTGACCATCGTCCATCTGACCGTCCCGGAAGGGGCCGAGGATTACGTCAATTCCATGTGGGAGATCCAGGAGGACCCGTTCGCCGGGGACGTCGTCAACAGCTACAACGACGGACCGGCCGCGCCCGGGGCCAAGCCCCTGGGCCCGTTCTACGAGCTCGAATCGTCCTCCCCCGCGGCGGCGCTCGCTCCCGGCGAATCGCTGACCCACGTCCACACGACCATGCATTTCCAGGGGCCGGAGAAGGCCCTCGACGCGATCGCCCGGGCCGTGCTCGGGGTCGGGATCGAGGACATCAAGACAGCGCTGAAGTGAGCCGGGCGCGATCCGGCCGCATTCGACTCCGCGGCCTCTTCGAGATCGGCCTGTTCCACGTGTTCAAGAACCCGCCCTATCTCCTTGGCCTGACCGGCATTCTGGCCCTCGGCAGCTTGCTGGTGGCCCGCTCCCTGGGAGCCGCCCGCCCAAAGCCTAGCTGAGGAGCAGGCATCCCTTCGCGCCTGGGCTGGAGTGCGCTTATAATCGGCAATAATGCGAATTGTCCACTCTGTCACTTGACATCCCTCAGTCTGCGCCACATTTGATTATTGGCATTTGGTATCTCTGCCGGGATATGACCTGAGCGAGTGAGGGAGGTTGAGAGTGCCGTGAGATATTCTCCAAACTCGGTCTTCTTTCCCCCAGGGCCGGAAACTGGGCCGGCGAGCGGACTTCCAAGCCGGCGGGAATTCGACCGGGCCGCATGCCGTTTCTTCAAAGAATTCAGCGGAGATCCTCCCGCTATCGGCCTTCATGAATTCCTGGCTGGTTTCGAGCGGGCCATCGTTTTCAACACTCTGGCTGAAATGGACGGTTGCCAGAGACGCGCGGCCAGGTTCCTCAAGCTGAAGAGCACGACCCTGAACCGGAAAGTCAAAATCCAAAAGATCCACTTCATCAAGACTCCCGTATAGCCGGGATCGTAGGGGGACGAAACAATGCGTGGAAGGTGGTTTCTCAAGGCGTCTTGTCCCTGAGCGGGTGGAGGACGTGATAAAAGAGGGCTTGCTCGAATCCTGGAAGGAGATCTCCCAATATCTGGGACGATGCATACGTACCTGCCAGCTCTGGGAGCGCAGAAGGGAATTGCCGATTCATAGGCTCGAGAGCGGGCCTAAGCCCCGAGTCTTCGCCTATAAATCCGAGCTTGACCGCTGGCGAGGGAACGCGCTCTCCCGCAAAGAAGAGAACCTCTGGCATAAGCTGGCCGGCTTTCTTCAAGGCCGCCGCTCCTGATTGACTGCTCCGAATGGCTTGGTAGGGCAAGTACCCTGCGGAGCCCCTCTCTTGTTCAGATTTCCGAGCGCGCCGCCGGGACGCCGGGGTTGTGCCATCAAGAGCATGAAAGCGGGAGAGCAAAGGACCGGCAAAGCTCGGAAATGGTCCGCTTCCGATGCGCATTGATACGAAATCCATGCTGCCCCTTCTTGACATCCTCCCGGTTGAATCCCATCTTTTTTCTGGAACGAGGTCGATTGCAGGAGAGGGAGGTCAAAAATCCGGTGAGATACCACCGCAAGATAGCGTCCGCATTCCCTTGCACTGACGCTCCGAAGGCAGTCCTTAACGACGGAATGTCCCATGCGTACTTCGAGAGGGCGGCCTGCCGATTCTTCAGCGATTTCAACGGAAACCCGCCCCAGATGAGTTTGAACGATTTCCTGGTCCGTTTCGAGCGGGCCATTATCTTTAATACCCTGGCCGAAGTGGATGGCTGCCAGAGGAGAGCGGCGGCGCTCCTGAAGCTGAAGAACACGACCTTGAACCGAAAGGTCAAGGTCCAACACATTTGTTTCGTCAAAACACCCGTGCTGCCCACCCCCGACTGATCAGGGGGCCTGGGGGGCAGCTCGCCGGAGGAACGATGAGAAAGGCCGCCGGGGCGCTCGGAGCATGCCTTCTCGTCCATGCCTGCCTGGGCGGGTGCCTCTGGCCGACGGATGCCGCGGCGCGGTCTCCCCAGCGGCTAAGGCTTGAAGCCCCGCCCGGATCCGAAACGGCCGTTCGCCTCATCGGCCAGCTCTGGGATTCCGGCTTCTTCCGAAAGTGTCAAGCCGTCCGCGACGAGATCTGCAACAACGACTACGCCTTCTTCGACCCGGACAGCCCGCTCGCGGCTCTCGAGAAGAGGGGCATGGCTTGCTTCTCTCAGGCGTCGGGCCGGAAGGATACGATCTATCTCCGGGCAGACATCTTCTCCCATTTCAGGGTCGGAATGGAGGGCGTACTCGAGCGCCGTTCCATCGAGCCGACGGCACTTAGGGTCCTCGTCCATGAGCTTTGCCACGATTTTTGGGCCAACATCCTTGACGATCGGGAAAGAGCCTTTTTCTCCATGGACGGCGCGGAGTTCATCGCCGGGTATCGCCAGGCAGTGACGCCCGAAGAAAAAGGGGACTTCTTGGTCCGGGCCGGGCAGCTCGGCCGCAAGCCCGATTTGGCCAAGCTCGTCGAGGATTTCGATGCTTTCATGGCAACCTATCCGCCGAATCTCCTGGTCGGCCCGGAGCTATTCGCCTGGTTCGGCGAGCACGCCTTCTCGGTAAAATTGGAGATCCCCCTCCCCTTCCGCAATTATTATTCCGGCTTCATCTCGGCACCCGCTTGTCGACCCGCGACAACGTTGCCGTGATCGTCATTATACAAGGGGGAAGCCGTGGGGCAGAGGGACAAACGTGCGGTCCGGCTCTTCCGCTGCACTGTTGCCACGGCGTTATGGGCGACAGTGTTTGCGGCCTCCGGGGTGCGGCTTTCCGGCGGGGAGGCACCCCCCGCGCTCCATCAGGCGGCGCGCGCCGGCGACGAAACTCAGGTCCAAAAGATCCTCTATGATTCGCCCCGGTGTCTGAACCTGTATGACGAGCTGGATCTCACGGCTCTCCATTGGGCGGCCCTAGGCGGGCACGAACGGGTCTTGAAGATCCTGCTGGATGCGGGAGCGGACATGGAAGCCACCGGAGGAGCGTACGGCCGGTCCGCGCTCCATTTGGCTTGCTCACGAGGACATGATTCGGCTGTTGCCCTGCTGATCCTTATGGGAGCATCCGTCAACGTCCGCGACCGAGCTGAAAAGACCCCTCTTCACTCCGCCGCGGCCGGCGGCTTTTCTTCTTCACTCTCGATGCTCATCGATGCTGGGGCCACTATCGACTCCCGGGACGGCGCCGGGCTGACCCCTCTTCATTTGGCAAGTCATGGCAGGCACGAAGAGGCGGCCCGCCTGCTTCTGGATCGAAGCGCCGATCCGGATAAGAAAGACAAATACGGCCAAACACCTCTTCACCTGGCCGCCTGGGAAGGACACAAAGGCTTGGTCGATTTGCTGCTTGACCGGGGCGCTTCCCAAGACGCCGCGGATAAACACGGATTGACAGCCCTCCATCGGGCGGCTCGCGGAGGCCATGCCGATGTCGCTCGCGTGCTGATCGCCCGGGGAGCAGACGACACGCTCAAGGACGACAAGGGGCGGACTGCGTTGGCCATAGCCCGCTACTTCGATTTCAAGGACTTGATCGCCATTCTCTTGAAGGGATATGATCCCTGTTCCCCAATTCATTAATCAATAATAAGCATCATTTCACGGCAAAAACGGCTCGTTCGCCATTTTCTTAGGCGGGGCCTTCAAGACCCTCCTCAAGCGCCGCATGGAAAAGCGGGAGCTCGCCGCGCCAGGGTGGGAAGGGCCGCTTGACAGCCGGCCGATATTCGCGTTATTCTTTTATTGTAGGGGGATTTGGCGATGTCCTGGTTGTCGATCAGATCGACCGTGCCTGTTTTGATCGTGCTCCTGGCGTCCGTGGCCGGTCAGGGCTGCGTGACGATGCTCGGCAAGAAGACCCAGGGCATCACCTTTACGTCCCGGCCGGCCGGGGCCAGCGTGCTGGTGGACGGCCGAGCCGAAGGTCTGACGCCTCTCGGCCTGAAGCTGGCGCGGAGGACCGTCCACACGATCCGGATCGAGAAGGAAGGCTATCGGCCCGTCGAGGTCCGGATCGAATCGCGGAAGAACTGGCTGGCCATCATCGTCCCCAATCTCATTTGGTTCCCTCCGCTTTATCTTGTCACTGCGGCAAGCGGCGTAGACCCCCAATCAGAGGCCGAAGAGGCGCGAAATCGGGTCCTTCTTGGCCTATCTTTCGTTTTACCGGCCGCAATGATGTATATCGATTCCCGCTCGGCGAAAAGCTCCATTCTGGCCCCTTCGCATTTGTCGATCACCCTCGAGCGGGCGGGCGACGACCCGGAGCCGGTCGTGATCCACATGATGAGGGAGGATCTCGACAAGATCGTCTGGATCAGCGTCTTCGCCGACTGAAATTTGGGGACACAATACTCATTCACTTTTTTCGATTTATCTCCAGAGAAACCGGAGAAATTAGGGAATGAGTATTGTGTCCCCGAATTAGCCCGAAAAGACGGCTTCGGCGGCGGCCGTGTACTTGCCGTCCGGGCCGAACAGGACGAGCGGGGGCATGATCTCGGGGTGGACCGCCGCGAAACCCAGCTCTACCAGGAACAGGTTGGCCGGCTCCTCGGCCCGGGGCAGAACCTGCCTGAAGCGCAAAACGCGAAACCTCAGCCGGTCGGCGGCCCGGGCGAAATCCTCACGCCTCTTCTCCGGATAGACGAAGCACGCCCGGCCGTCCGGCTCGAGCCACTCCGCCGTTTTCCGGAGAATATCTCCGATGTCGCCGTGCAGCTCGTGCTTGGCCGCGGACTTTTCGGCCGACCGGCTCAGGAAGCCCGATGACTTCCGTATCCACGGCGGGTTGGAGAAGACGAGGTCGAAGTTCCGTCCCGGCTCGAACGTCCGGAGATCGCCCTCGACGACCTCGATCCGGCCCTCCAGGCCGTTCAAGAGGACATTGCGCCGCGCAAGGTCGGCCAGCTCCGGCTGGATCTCGAGGGCCGTGATGCGCCGGAACGGCCGCGCGCCCAAAAGCAGGGAGATGATCCCGCTCCCCGTGCCGATCTCGAGGGCCTCGTCGCCCGCCCGCGTCCTTACGAAATCCGCGAGCAGCGGCGCGTCCACGGAGAAGCGGTAGCCCTTCTTCTTCTGCAAGACGCGGACCCGCCCGTGGTAAAAGGCGTCGAGGGCCTCGTCTTCACGCCGAAGCCGGCCCGGATCCTTCATCCTCGTCGGACTCCGTCATGACCAGGACCTTTTCGGGCTGGACCTGGGCATAGCCGCCCCGGACGGCGAACGATTCCTCGAATGTGCCGGAGCGGTAGGTGATCCGGCCCCGGCCGAGGGCCGCAAAGAGCGGACGGTGCCCGGGATACACCCCCAGCTCGCCTTCGAGGCCCGGCAGGGCGACCGAGTTCGCGTCGGCCTCGACGATCAGCCGCCTGGGCGTGACCACAATGAGGCGGATGGTCGCCGGGAGCCCGTCGCTCATCCCGCCGCCCTCAGCTCTTCGGTCGCCTTGACGACGTCCTCGATCGGGCCCTGCATGTAGAACGCCTGCTCGGGCTTGTCGTCATGGTGCCCCTCGGCGATCTCTTGGAAGCCGCGCACGGTCTCCTCGGCCGTGACGTACCGGCCGGAGCGCCCCGTGAACTCCTCGGCCACGTGGAACGGCTGGGACAGGAACCGCTGGATCTTCCGGGCCCGGGCCACGATGACCTTGTCCTCGTCCGACAGCTCCTCGATGCCCAGGATGGCGATGATGTCCTGGAGGTCGCGGTATCGCTGGAGGATCTCCTTGACCCTGCGGGCGACGCGGTAGTGCTCCTCGCCCACGATCCGCGGGTCGAGGATGCGGGAGAACGAGGCCAGGGGATCGACGGCCGGGTAGATGCCGATGTCGGTCAGGGCCCGCGACAGGTTGGTCGTCGCGTCGAGGTGGGAGAAGGTCGTAGCCGGGGCCGGGTCCGTGAAGTCGTCGGCCGGGACATAGATGGCCTGGACCGAGGTGATGGAACCCTTCTTGGTCGAGGTGATGCGCTCCTCGAGCTCGCCCAGCTCGGTGGCCAGGTTGGGCTGGTATCCGACGGCCGAGGGCATGCGCCCCAGCAGGGCCGAGACCTCCGACCCCGCCTGCGTGAACCGGAAGATGTTGTCGATGAACAGCAGGATGTCCTGACCCATCTCGTCGCGGAAGTACTCGGCCACCGACAGCGCCGTCAGCCCGACCCGCAGCCGCGCGCCGGGGGGCTCGGTCATCTGGCCGTAGATCAGGGCGGCCTTGCTGATGACCCCCGAATCCTTCATCTCCAGCCACAGATCGTTGCCTTCGCGGGTCCGCTCGCCGACCCCGGCGAAGACCGAGTAGCCGCCGTGTTTCATGGCCACGTTGTGGATGAGCTCCTGGATGATAACCGTCTTGCCGACCCCGGCCCCGCCGAACAGGCCGATCTTGCCGCCTTTGAGGAAGGGCTGGATGAGGTCTATGACCTTGATGCCGGTCTCGAACATCTCGAGGCGCGTGCTCTGCTGGTCGAGCGGCGGCGGGAGCCGGTGGATGGGGTAGCGTTTCTCGGCGCAGATCGGCCCCAGCTTGTCCACGGGCTCGCCGATGACGTTCATGATCCGGCCCAGCGTCCCCTCGCCCACCGGGACCTCGATGGGCCCGCCGAGGCTTTCGGCCTTCATGCCCCGGGCCAGCCCCTCGGTCGGGTGCATGGCCACGCAGCGGACGCGGTCCTCGCCGATGTGCTGTTCGACCTCGACGATGATGCTCAGGGGCTCGGCGGCGTCGAAGCCCTCGCTCGTGATGCGCACGGCGGTGTAGATCTCGGGCAGGCCCCCCCGCTCGAACTTGATGTCGACGACGGGCCCGATGACCTGGACCACGGTCCCGGTCTTGGCGGTCTTCTCTTCCATGGGCGGTCTCCCTAGGCTTGCTGCCTCAGCGCTTCGACGGCGGTGATGATCTCGAGAAGCTCCTTGGTGATGCCGGCCTGACGGATCTTGTTGAGCTGGATGACGAGGCTGTCGATGAGCTCCCCGGCGTTCCTGGTGGCGTTGTCCATAGCCATCATCCGGGCCGCCTGCTCCGCGGCCTGCGACTCGCGGAGAGCGTGCCGGATCTGGCTTTCGACGTAGAGCGGCAGGAGAAAGCGGACCAGGCGGGCCGCCTCAGGCTCCCAGTCCGGGATCCAGGCGGCCGACTCCTCCCGGCCCGCCTCGGGCTCCAAGGGCAGGACCCGCTGGGTCATGATCCGCGGCCCCAGGATGGACTTGAACTCGTTGTAAACGATGTAGAAACCATCGATCCTCTGGAGAGCGTACTGGCGCATCAGAAACTCGGCCAGCTCCCCGATCTCCTCCCGGGTCAGGCGGTCGGTCCTGTCGCCGAAGGCCCGGTCCACGGGCAGGGCCGTTTTCCGGAAATGAGCCACGGCCTTTTTACCGGCCAGCACCAGCCGGACCTCGGCCGATTTGGCCTTGTCCTCGATGAACGCGCGGGCCGCCGCCAGGAGGTTGGAGTTGTAGGCCCCGGCCAGGCCCTTGTCGGACGTGACGACCAGGACCTCGATCTTCTTCTCGTCGCGGCGGGCCAGGAGCGGATGGGGCACGCCCGCGATCCAGAAAGCCAGCCGGTTCATCATCTCCGGCTGGATGTGCCAGAACGGCCTCGACTCGAGGACCGTCTTCTGGGCCTTGCGGAACTTGGCCGTCGCAACGGTCTTCATGGCCTGGGTGATCTGCTGACTGTTCTGGACGCTGCGAATGCGGCGCCGCAGGTCGATGAGCGTGGCCATGCTACTTCAGCGCCTCCTTGAAGGCCGCGCCGAACTCCTTGAGAGCGGCGGCAATGTTCTCGTCCAGGGCCTGGTCGATGTGCTTTTTCTCGCGGAGCTTGACCAGGATGTCCGGATGGCTCTTGTCGACGAACTCGAACAGCCGCTTCTCGTAGTTGCGGACCTCGGAGACCGGGAACTCGTCGAGGAAGCCGCGGTTGCCCGCATAGATGATGAGGACCTGTTTTTCGACCGGGATGGGCGAATACTGTTCCTGCTTGAGGACCTCGGTCAGCCGTTCTCCGCGGTCGAGCTGAGCCTGGCTCGTCTTGTCGAGCTCGGTCCCGAACTGGGCGAAGGTCACCAGCTCGCGGTATTGGGCGAGGTCCAGCTTGAGCTTGCCGGCGACCTGCTTCATGGCCTTGATCTGGGCATGGCCGCCGACCCGCGACACCGAGATGCCGACATTGATGGCCGGGCGGACGCCGGCGTTGAACAGCTCCGGTTGGAGGTAGATCTGGCCGTCCGTTATGGAGATGACGTTGGTCGGGATGTAGCCCGAAACGTCGCCCGCCTGGGTCTCGATGATCGGCAGGGCCGTCAGCGACCCGCCGCCGAGCTCGTCATTGAGCTTGGCCGCCCGCTCGAGGAGCCTCGAGTGCAGATAGAACACGTCGCCGGGATAGGCCTCGCGGCCCGGCGGCCGGCGCAGCAGGAGCGAGATCTCGCGGTAGGCGGCGGCGTGTTTGGAGAGGTCGTCGTAGATCATGAGAGCGTGCCGGCCGTTGTCGCGGAAGTACTCGCCCATGGCGCAGCCTGAGTAGGGGGCCAGGTACTGGAGGGGCGACGGGTCGCTGGCCGACGAAGCCACGACGATCGTGTAGTCCATGGCCCCGTGGTCCTCGAGGATCTTGATGATCTGGGCGACGGTCGAGTTCTTCTGGCCGATGGCCACGTAGATGCAGACGACGTCCGAGCCCTTGAGGTTGAGAATGGTGTCGATGACGATGGCCGTCTTGCCCGTCTGCCGGTCGCCGATGATCAGCTCTCGCTGGCCGCGGCCGATGGGGATCATCGTGTCGATGGCCTTGATGCCGGTCTGCAGGGGCTCCCGGACGGGCTGCCGGTCGACGACACCGGGCGCCAGCCGCTCGACGTGCAGGCTGATGTCGGTCTTGACCGGGCCCTTGCCGTCCAAGGGCTGGCCGAGCGGATTGACGACCCGGCCGATCATGGCCGGCCCCGCCGGGACCTGCATGATCCGGCGCGTTCGCTTGACGGCGTCTCCCTCCCGGATAAGGTGGCTCTCGCCGAGGAGAACGGCCCCGACGCTCTCTTCCTCGAGGTTCAGGGCCAGCCCGAAAACGCCCCGGGGGAACTCCAGGAGCTCGTTGGACATGACCCGGTCGAGACCGTAGACGCGGGCGATGCCGTCCCCGACCGAGGTCACGGTGCCGACCTCGCGGACGTCGACGCCCGCCTCGTATCCCTCGATGTGCTGTTGGATGATCTTGGTGATCTCGTCGGCTTTGATGCTCATTCTGTCCTCTATAACTCCGGGAGTGACTCTTGGAACTTGTCGAGCTGCCCCTGGACCGAAGCGTCGTAGACAACGTTGCCGCGCCGCAAGGCCAGTCCGCCGACGATCCCGGGATCGATCTTGTAGACAAGATGGACGCCCCTCTTCTGCCAGGCCTCGAGCCGGGCCCGGAGCCTGTCTTTCTGGGCGTCCGTCAGGGGGACGGCCGAGCTGACCTCGAAGGTCCACACCCCGTGCTTTTCATGCCACGCCTCAGGCAGGAGGTCCACAATGTCCGGCAGCAGGTCCAGCCGCTTGTACGCGAGCAGAAGGGACAGGAACCGCATGGCCTTGCCCCGGACGCCTGTCCGGGCGGCCACGTCCTCGAGGAGCGCGGCTTTCTTGCGGGCGTTCAGCGCTGGGCTGGACAGGGCTGTCCGCAGGTCCTCTCGCGAGGAATACACCTCGAGGAAGACCCGGAGAGAAGACAGGGCGGGCTCGTACTCCCGGTCCTCCTTCAAAGCCTGGACCAGGCCCTGGACGTATCTTCTAACTACGATCTGATGTCTCATGAAGACCGGACAACCTCTCGATGGATCTGTCGATCAAAGCGGCCTGGGCCTCGGCCGTCAGCCTGGCGCGGATCCTCTCGCGGGCCAGGGACGCGGCCCGCTCCGCGGCGTAAGACACGAGCTCGCGGACTCCCCCTCTTCCGATCTCCTCGATCTCCTGGCGGACGAATTTCTTGAGTCGCTCGGCCTCTCCGGCCGCGGCCTGCCCGATGCGCGCGGCCTCCGCCCGGCTTTCGGCTTCGGCTTCATCCCTCAGCCGGCGGATCTCCTCTTCCAGGCCGGCCATGCGGGCCCGGGACAGGCCGAGTTTTTTTTCGGCCTCGACCCTCGCGTCCTCGATCCGATGCAGGGCCTGGTCGATCCCGGCCGACCTTTTCCTGAGCATTTCCCGGACCGGCTTGCGGAGGACGAGGGTCAGTCCGCCGAACAGGATGACGAAATTGACGGACTTGCCGAGGAAGTCCCGTGTCGCCGAGCCGTGGTGCTCATCCCCGGCGCTCATGAAGAGGAGGAGCGGCAGAAAGAGGAGCAGGGAGAGGGCCGGCCGGCGCCGCGTCATCCGTTCAAGATCCTTTTTTCGATCTTTTCGGCGAACTCCCCGGACCGTGTCTCGAGCTCCGCCTTGAGGGCCTCCACTTGCCGGGCCAGCTCCTCCTTGGCTTTCTCGACCTCGGCCCGGCCGGCCGCCTGGACCTCCCGGACGAGCCGGCTCTTTTCCTTGAGGGCCTCGAGCTCGGCCTTCTCCCGGATGCCGTCGGCCGCGGCCCGGGCCTCCTTCAGGCTCTCTTCGATGCGGCGAAGGTCCCGATCGTAGGCCTCGAGGGCCTCCGAGGCCGCCGCCTGGTCGCGGGCCATGCGTCCGGCCCGCGCGTCGAGGATGCGGGTGATCGGCTTGAAGAAGATCTTGCCGAGGACCAGGACGAGGACCCAGACGATGGCGAAGATGACGATGGCCGAGGCGTCGATCGACAGCATGAAACATCCGTCCCTGGGGAATAAAGGGAAGGGAACTTTAGCATGTCCGGCCGCCGATTGCAACGCCGCGCCGGCTCAGAGGGTCCTCTCGCGGCGCACCCCCGCGCCGCTGCGTCGCTCCGCATCGGCTCCCGGCGAATATCCCTTAGGTCGGGCTTCGACGACCCTCCTCGCCGTGATCACAGAGGAAGGGATCTGTTGAACAGGCGCAGGCGCTTGACCTCGCCGACGAGGAACAGGGAGCCGGCGATGACGACGGGGGCTGGGCCGCGCAGTGAACGGGCATGCGAACGGGGACACGTACCAGAGGGACATGTCCCCTTCTGGCTCTCAAGCAAGGCCAGCCGGACGGCTTGGCGCGTGTCGGGCTCGAGAATGATCTTCCCCTTGAAAACCGGGGCGGCGGCTTTGATCTCCTCGGGCGTCGCCGAGCGCTTGTAGGGGACGCGGGTCAGGACGACCGCCTCGCAGAGGGGAAAAAGGGCCCGGGTCATCGAACGGATGTCCTTGTCCTGCATGGCGGCGAAGACCAGGACGACAGGTCGGCGGACGGTTTTGCGGAGGTGTGCGGCCAGGGCCCGGGCGCCGTCGGGGTTGTGGGCCCCGTCGAGGAGGACGAGGGGGCGCCGGGAGACGGTTTCCAGGCGACCCTCCCATTTCGTCTCGCCGATGGCCTTGACGATCTTGGCTTTTTCAAGCGGCCTCCAGGTCCGCGAGAGAACCCCGGCCGCAACGATGGCCACAGCGGCGTTCTCCCCTTGATAGCGTCCCGGCAAGGAGGGCGAGAAGGAGGTGCGCTCGTCCCCGCTGTCGTATGTGAACCGGAGGCCCCGGGCAGAGGGCCGCTCGACAAGCGCCCTGTCGCCGCCGAAGACCTCGACGAGGGGCGCCCTTCGCTCGCGGGCGACGCGCCGGATCTCGCGGAGGGCCGCTCCGCCTCGGACCCCGCAGACGACGGGGACCCCGGGCTTGATGATGCCGGCCTTCTCGAAGGCGATGCTCTCGAGGCTCGAGCCCAGGTGTTTTTCGTGGTCCTTGGCGATCGTCGTGATGACCGAAACGATCGGGTTGACGACGTTGGTCGCGTCGAAGCGGCCGCCCATCCCGACCTCGAGAACGGCGAGGTCGACCTCGCGCTCGGCGAACTCGAGAAAGGCCAGGGCCGTCAGGACCTCGAAGTACGTGGGGTGGCCGAGAAGCCGCTTTTCGGCCATCAGGCCGTCGGCCGCATCCTTGATCCGTCCGAGCAAGGCGCAGAACCGGCGGCGTGAAATGGCCTGGCCGTCGACGAGCACGCGTTCCTCGACGTTCACGAGGTGAGGGGAGGTGTACAGCCCGGTCCGATAGCCGTGCCCGCGCAGGACGGCGTCGAGCATGGCCGCGACCGAGCCCTTGCCGTTGGTCCCGGCCACGTGGACGGCCGGGAAGCGCTCCTGAGGGTCGCCGAGGGCCCGGCAGAGCGCGCGGATATTCTCGAGGCCGAGTTTGATGCCGAAGTATTGGAGATGGCCGAGGTAATCCCGGCACCCGGAGAGGTTCATTGAGGGCGGTTGAGGAACAGACGGAGGGCCTTGACGAGATAGGCCTTGAGGCTCTTGCGGTCGACGACGTCGTCGACCATGCCGTGGCTGAGCAGGAATTCCGAGGTCTGGAAGCCCTTGGGCAGCTTCTCCTTGATGGTCTGCTCGATGACCCGGGGGCCGGCGAACCCGATCAGGGCATTGGGTTCGGCGATGTTGATGTCGCCGAGCATGGCGAAGCTGGCCGTCGTCCCGCCCGTCGTCGGGTCGGCGAGGACCGAGATGTAGGGGATCCTGGCCTGTCCGAGGCGGGCGATGGCCGCGCTCGATTTGGCCATCTGCATGAGAGAGAGCATCCCCTCCTGCATGCGCATGCCTCCCGAGCAGGAGACGATGATCACCGGGCGCCTGTCCTCGAGGGCCCGCTCGCAGGCCCGGGCGATCTTTTCCCCGACGACCGAGGCCACGCTCCCGCCCATGAAGCCGAACTCCATGGCCAGGATGGTGACCGGGACGCCGCCCATGGTGCCCCGGGCCGTGACGATGGCCTCGGACAAGCCCGTCTTCTTCTCGCTGTCGACGATCCGCGAGGCGTAAGGCTTGGTGTCGACGAAGCGAAGGGCGTCGACGGCGTGGATGTTCCTGTCGAGGACCTCGTAGGCGCCCTCGTCGAAGAGCATCTGGAGGCGCTCTTCGGCCGAGACCCGGAAGTGGAAGCTGCAGGCCGGGCAGACCGCCAGATTATCGAGGATGTCCTGTTTGTAGAGGATCCGCTGACAGCTGTTGCAGCGGGTCCACAGGCTCGTCATGGGCGTTTTCCTTGCTTTGCGGGGATA